>NZ_LIQY01000280.1 GCF_001418495.1 Streptomyces pathocidini
GCGGGGCGACGACGAGGAGCGCTATCCGCACCCCGTCGGCTCCGATCATGGTCCAGCGCCGGTCGAGCGGCGCCTTCTCCCCCGCCGTCAGCGAGGCGAGCGGGCCGAGCAGGACGGCGCCGAACAGGACGGTGGCCGCCACCCGCGCCCCGAGCACCGCCGCGACAGCGAAGGCCGCGCCGCGGTAGCCGCCCCCGAACGACCCCTCGTCCAGGGCGGCTTGGAACGACAGCAGCAGAAGGACCAGCAGGGCGAGGGCGTCACCGATGCCGCCGACGAGCTGGGCGCTCCACAGCCGCCTGAGCGGGGGGAAGCGCAGCAGCGCCCGTACGGCGCGCTCGCGGGAATCTGCGGCAAGGGCGTCGGAAGTGGCCGCCACGTCCGTTGGCTGCTCGGATCGCGTCATCCGGCCAGCCTAGCCGGACTGGGCGAGTCCCTGTCGGGCTGTCCACAGGTGATGGGCTGTGCCCGGGCGGGAGCGGAACCGGAGCGGACGCTGTCCCCAGACGGGGGCGGAACCGGATCGGACGCATCCGCTCCGGTTCACCCGGGAATCAGCCCTCGTCCGAAGCGGCCTTCGCCGTGGCCGCCGTCTTCTTCGCCGCAGCGGTCGCGGACGCCGTCTTCTTCGCGGTCGTCTTCTTGGCCGCGGCCTTCTTCGCCGGTGCCTTCTTGGCCACCGCCTTCTTCGCGGGCGCCTTCTTCGCGGGCGCCTTCTTGGCCGCCGTCTTCTTGGCCGGGCCCTTGGCGCGCTTCTCGGCCAGCAGCTCGTACCCGCGCTCCGGCGTGATCGTCTCGACGTCGTCGTCCCGCCGCAGCGTGGCGTTGGTCTCGCCGTCCGTCACGTACGGGCCGAAGCGGCCGTCCTTGACGACTACCGGGCGCTCGCTGACCGGGTCGGTGCCCAGCTCCTTCAGCGGCGGCTTGGCCGCGGCCCGGCCGCGCTGCTTGGGCTGCGCGTAGATGGCGAGAGCCTCGTCGAGGGTGATGGAGAACAGCTGGTCCTCGCTCTCCAGCGAGCGCGAGTCCGTCCCCTTCTTCAGGTACGGGCCGTAGCGGCCGTTCTGCGCGGTGATCTCCACGCCCTCGGGGTCGGCGCCGACGACGCGCGGCAGCGACATCAGCCTGAGCGCGTCCTCCAGCGTCACGGTGTCCAGGGACATCGTCTTGAACAGCGAGGCGGTGCGCGGCTTGACCGCGTTCTTGCCGGTCTTCGGCGTGTCCTCGGGCAGGATCTCGGTGACGTACGGGCCGTACCGGCCGTCCTTGGCCACGATCGGCCGCCCGGTCTCCGGGTCGGTGCCCAGCGGGCGCTCGCCGCTCGGCTTGTCCAGCAGCTCCTTGGCCAGCTCGGCCGTCAGCTCGTCCGGCGGCAGGTCGTCGGGCACGTCGGCGCGCCGGCCGGGCTCGCCCTCGGTCTCGGACGGGGCCTCGACGTAGGGGCCGTAGCGGCCGACGCGCAGCACGATGCCGTCGCCGACGGGGAAGGAGGACACCTCGCGGGCGTCGATCGCGCCCAGGTCGGTGACCAGTTCCTTCAGGCCGCCGAGGTGGTCGCCGTCGCCGTTCCCGGCTTCGGCGGCCGTGCCCGCCGCGGCCTCGTCGGAGCCGAAGTAGAAGCGGCGCAGCCACGGCACGGCCTGGGCCTCGCCGCGGGCGATGCGGTCGAGGTCGTCCTCCATGCGGGCCGTGAAGTCGTAGTCGACGAGGCGGCCGAAGTGCTTCTCCAGCAGGCCGACGACGGCGAAGGAGAGGAAGGAGGGTACGAGGGCGGTGCCCTTCTTGAAGACGTAGCCGCGGTCGAGGATGGTGCCGATGATCGACGCGTACGTCGACGGGCGGCCGATCTCCCGCTCCTCCAGCTCCTTGACCAGCGAGGCCTCGGTGTAGCGGGCCGGGGGCTTGGTCGCGTGGCCGTCGGCGGTGATCTCCTCGGCGGTCAGCGGGTCGCCCTCGCCGACCTGCGGCAGCCGGCGCTCGCGGTCGTCGAGCTCGGCGTTGGGGTCGTCGGCGCCCTCGACATAGGCCTTCATGAAGCCGTGGAAAGTAATGATCTTGCCGGAGGCGGTGAACTCGGCGTCCCGGCCGTCACTGGAGCTGCCGCCGACCTTGACGGTCACGGACTGACCGACCGCGTCCTTCATCTGAGAGGCGACGGTCCGCTTCCAGATGAGCTCGTAGAGCCGGAACTGGTCGCCGGTCAGGCCGGTTTCGGCCGGGGTGCGGAAGCGGTCGCCGGAGGGGCGGATCGCCTCGTGCGCCTCCTGCGCGTTCTTGACCTTGCCCGCGTAGATGCGCGGCTTGTCCGGCAGGTAGTCGGCGCCGTACAACTGCGTGACCTGCGCGCGGGCAGCCGCGACGGCCGTGTCGGACAGCGTCGTGGAGTCCGTACGCATATAGGTGATGAAGCCGTTCTCGTACAGCTTCTGCGCGACCTGCATCGTCGCCTTGGCGCCGAAGCCGAGCTTGCGCGAGGCCTCCTGCTGGAGGGTGGTCGTACGGAACGGGGCGTACGGGGAGCGGCGGTACGGCTTGGACTCCACCGACCGCACGGAGAAGGCGGTGTCCTGGAGGGCGGCGGCCAGCGCGCGGGCGTTCGCCTCATCCAGGTGCAGGACCTGGGAGCCCTCCTTGAGCTGCCCGTTCGCGCCGAAGTCGCGGCCCTGGGCGACGCGGCGGCCGTCCACGGTGTTGAGGCGGGCGGTGAAGGTGCCCGGGTCGCTCGCGTCACCGGCGCGGCCGGTGGCGAAGGTGCCGGTCAGGTCCCAGTACTCGGCGGAGCGGAACGCGATGCGCTCGCGCTCCCGCTCGACGACGAGCCGGGTCGCCACGGACTGCACGCGGCCCGCCGACAGCCGCGGCATGACCTTCTTCCACAGCACCGGCGAGACCTCGTAGCCGTAGAGGCGGTCGAGGATGCGGCGGGTCTCCTGGGCGTCGACGAGGCGCTGGTTGAGGTCGCGCGGGTTGTTCACCGCGTCCTGGATCGCGGACTTGGTGATCTCGTGGAAGACCATCCGGCGGACCGGGACCTTGGGCTTGAGCACCTCTTGGAGGTGCCAGGCGATGGCCTCGCCCTCGCGGTCCTCATCGGTGGCGAGGAGGAGTTCGTCGGACTCGGCGAGGAGTTCCTTGAGCTTGCTGACCTGGCTCTTCTTGTCGGCGTTGACCACGTAGATCGGCTCGAAGTCCTGATCCACGTTGACGCCCAGGCGCGCCCAGGGCTCGCCCTTGTACTTGGCGGGGACCTCGGCCGCCCCGTTGGGCAGGTCGCGGATGTGCCCGACGCTCGCCTCGACGACGTATCCCGGGCCGAGATAACCCTTGATCGTCTTCGCCTTGGCGGGCGACTCGACGATGACGAGTCGGCGGCCGCCGTTCGCGGTATCGCTGGTCGGGGACAACTTCGCTCTTCTCTCCGGTCGAGGCCAGGTGGTATCGGCACTGTGCCGACGCTGCGGAGTGTGACGGTACCTCCCGGTCCCGTGTCAAACGGGAAAAGCCCGCAACGCCACTCGAACGGTAACCCGACAAGCGTCCTGTTTGCCGCCCGGACCGGAACGTCCCAGGGCACGGCTGGCAGGATGTGGCGGGCCCGGCGCCCCGCAGGGTCCGGATTCGTACACCTGCCATGCGCCTCGGGGGCCGCCGCATGACCGACCGCCCACCGGCCCGCCCGGGACAAACGTCACGCCGGGCGGCCCATCCGGCGCTGCCGCCGCTCGCGCTGCTGGCGGCCGGGGGCGCGGGGGCGACCTATCTGTGGGACCGGGACCCGCATGAATCCGGCCATTTCCTGCCGCGCTGCCCCTTCAACTGGGCGACCGGCCTCCTCTGCCCGGCCTGCGGCGCCACGCGCATGGCGTACGACCTGCTCCACGGTGACCTGGGCGCCGCGTTCCAGGACAACGCGGTGCTGCTGGGGCTGGGCGTGCCGGCCGCGGCGTACTTCTTCGGCCGGTTCCTGTGGGCGGGGCTGCGCGGGCGGCGGTACCGCGTGGCCCTCGGCCCGCGCGCCACGGCCGCCGTGCTGGGTACGGCGCTGGTCTGGGCCGTGGTGCGCAACCTGCTCTGACGACCCCCGCGCGCACCCCGCCCCGATGACCGTCGCGCGCGCCCCGCCCCGATCGCGGCGGCTTTCAGCCCGTCAGCAGCAGCCAGACCCCCGCACCCGCGAAGGCCAGCCCGAAGGTCGCGGTCAGCGTGGCCGCGACCGGGGTGGAGGCGCCGTGCGCCACCGGCCGGCGCTGCCACACGCGGGTGCCCGTCCACAGCAGCAACGCGGCCCCGAACAGGGCGAACGCCGCGCCGGCGAAGATCGCTGGTCCACTCTCCATGGCGGGAGGATGGCACGGCCGGGCGGAGTGCAGGCAAACCCCGGGTTAACCGCGGCTGTCGGTGGAGTCGCCGTCCTCACGGCCGCGCTCCGACACCGGCTCCAGGAAGCCCTGTTCCACCAGCAGCCGGATCGACTCCGGCGTGCGGTCGCGCAGCACGACCTGGTCCTCGCCGAGGAGTTGGGCGATCGCGTCGAGGATGCGGCCCGCGCTCAGGGTGCCGTCGCAGACGCCCGCGAAGCCCGCCCCGACCGTGTCCACCTTGGTCGCCCGCCGCATGCCCCGGTTCTGACGGAGCACCACATGCTCCGGGTCCTCGGCGCCCGGCAGCCCCACCTGCTCCTGGAGCACCTCGTCGGCCAGCCGGAAGCGGGACTCCAGCAGCGCCGCGTCGTCGGTGGCGCGCAGGAAGTCCTGCCGCTCGAAGTGGGCCCGTACGGTCTCGCCGAGCGGCTGCTCGACCGGGTGCGGCCACTCCTCGGCGATCACCGAGGGGCGGGCGGTGCCGGACTTGCGGAGCGTGATCCAGCCGAGGCCGACGGCCTTGGTGCGGCGGGCCGCGAACTCCTCGAGCCACGCGTCGTACCGGGCCGCGTACTCGGCCGGGGAGGCGCGGTGGTCGCCCGCGTCCCGCAGCCACAGCTCCGCGTACTGCGCGACGTCCTGCACCTCGCGCTGCACGATCCAGGCGTCGCAGCCGGCCGGCACCCAGGAGGAGAGCCGCTCACGCCAGTCCTCGCCCTCGACGTGCTGCCAGTTGGCCAGCAGCTGGAGGTAGCCGCCGTCGGCCAGATGGGAGGCCGCCTTCTGTACGAGCGTGCGGCACAGGTCGTCGCCGCCCATCCCGCCGTCGCGGTAGGTGAGTCGGGCACCCGGCGAGATCACGAACGGCGGGTTGGAGACGATCAAGTCGTAGGTCTCGTCCGCCCCGATCGGTTCGAACAGCGAGCCCTCGCGCAGGTCGGCCGCGGGTGCGCCGGAGAGCGCCAGGGTCAGCCCGGCGAAGCCCAGGGCCCGCTGGTTGACGTCGGTGGCGGTGACCCGGGTGACGTGCCGGCTGGCGTGCAGCGCCTGGATGCCGGAGCCGGTGCCGAGGTCGAGCGCACGGCCGACCGGGGTGCGGACCGTGAGGCCGGCCAGCGTCGTGGACGCGCCGCCGACGCCGAGTACGAGCCGCGAGCGGTCGACTCCGGTCACGTCCGCGGCTTCGGCCCCGGCCGTCCCGATGCCCCCGGCGCCGCCGACCGCGCAGCCCAGGTCGGAGACGATCCACCAGTCCTGCCCCTCGGGCCCGCCGTACGGGCGCACGTCCACGGTCGCCCGTACCTCGTCGCCGTGGCGCACCAGCCAGCCGCCGGACACGCAGTCCTCGACGGGCAGCGCCGCCCGCGCCCGATCGACAGGCACCGGGGTCTGCAGCAGGAACAGCCGGACCAGCGTCTCCAGCGGCGCGTCGCCGCGGGTCGCGCGCAGCGCGGGTACGGTCTCGCCGCGCGCGAGCGCGGCGTACGCGGGCGCGCCGAGCAGTTCCAGCAGCCCGTCCGCGGTGAAGGCGGCGACGAGCAGCGCGTCGCGCAGTCGGGAGGTGCGGTCGGCGTCGGGGGTGGGGAGGTCGTGGTTGCTCACCGGATCATTGTCGGGCCTCTGCGCGACAAGGCCCGGCTCCGGGGGGCGCGCCCCGCCAGAGCCGGGCCCGGGTCGGCGTCCCGCTCAGTCCTCCGCGGCCGCTCAGTCCTGGCGCGCCCGCTCAGCCCTCGGCGGCCGTTCAGCCCTTGGTGGCCGTTCAGCCCTTGGTGGCCGTCGGCGAGGGCGAGGTGGTGGGCCGCTGGCAGCCGGACTGCTTGGCCATCGCCTTGCCGATCTCACCCGACTGCAGCTTCCTGATGGCGTCGTCGCCGACCTTGTTGACCTTGTCGAGGTCCCCGGCGATGCCCTTCAGGCCCTCCGCGAACGCGGCCTGGTCCTTGGTGTCGAGCTTGTCAACAGAGGTCTTCAGGTCCGCGTACGCCGTGGCGGTCGCGTCGAGCTCCTTGACCGCGTCCTTCTGGATCCGCTCGCCGTCGCCGACCGGCGGCACACCGGCCTTCTCCACCGCGTCGGACATCGCGGCGTATGCGCCGGAGATCTGCTGGAAGGCCGCCGAGTCCGCCTTCTTGATGTCCTCGGGCTTGCCGTCCGCCGCGGTCGAGGTGATCGACTCGTTGGCTTCGGTGATCTTCTTCAGCTGAGGCTGGACCTGGTCGCAGACCTTCTTGGCGTAGTCGTCGACCTTGCTGTCGTCGTCGCCGCAGCCGGACAGCGCCAGGATCAGCGCCGCACCGCCGGACAGTGCGGCCACAAGCTTCTTGTTCAAGATCGGTCCCTTCCGTGGGTCACGGCCCCGGAACATACACGGCGAGGCGGGCGGTTCGCGCCATGGCGCACCGCCCGCCCCGCCGCCCGAACGGCCTAAAGACTGTCCGGAATGGACCGCTAAATCAGGACACAACCGCCGGATCCGAGGCCGGATCCGAGCTCTGCTTGGCGATCCGGTCGTCGGCGTTGCCTTCGTCACCCACGACGATTCCGCGCCGCTTGGAGACGTAGACCGCGCCCACGACGATCGCGAGGGCGACGACCGCCACGACCACCCGTACACCGGTGCTCGCGTTGTCCCCGTACGAGAACTTCACGATTGCCGGGGCGATCAGCAGCGCCACCAGGTTCATCACCTTGAGCAGCGGGTTGATCGCGGGGCCCGCGGTGTCCTTGAACGGGTCGCCGACGGTGTCGCCGATGACGGTCGCGGCGTGGGCCTCGCTGCCCTTGCCGCCGTGGTGCCCGTCCTCGACCAGCTTCTTCGCGTTGTCCCAGGCACCGCCCGAGTTGGCCAGGAAGACGGCCATCAGTGTGCCGGTGCCGATCGCGCCCGCGAGGTACGCCCCGAGGGCGCCGACGCCGAGCGTGAACCCGACGGCGATCGGGGCCAGTACGGCGAGCAGACCGGGGGTGGCCAGCTCGCGCAGCGCGTCCTTGGTGCAGATGTCGACGACGCGCCCGTACTCCGGCTTCTCCGAGAAGTCCATGATCCCGGGCTTCTCGCGGAACTGCCGCCGCACCTCGTAGACGACCGAACCGGCGGAGCGGGACACGGCGTTGATGGCCAGACCGGAGAAGAGGAACACCACGGCCGCGCCGAGCACGAGCCCGACCAGGTTGTTCGGCTGCGAGATGTCCAGGCTCAGGCCCAACTCACCGGTCTTGGCGTCCACTTCCGCGACCGCCGTGGCGATCGCGTCCCGGTACGAGCCGAACAGCGCCGCCGCGGCCAGCACGGCCGTGGCGATGGCAATGCCCTTGGTGATCGCCTTGGTGGTGTTGCCCACCGCGTCCAGATCGGTGAGCACCTGCGCGCCGGCGCCCTGGACATCGCCGGACATCTCGGCGATGCCCTGCGCGTTGTCGGAGACCGGCCCGAAGGTGTCCATCGCGACGATGACCCCGACCGTGGTCAGCAGACCGGTGCCCGCCAGGGCGACCGCGAACAGCGCCAGCATGATCGAGGTGCCGCCGAGCAGGAACGCGCCGTAGACGCTGAGCCCGATGAGCACCGCTGAATAGACCGCCGACTCCAGGCCCAGGGAGATGCCGGACAGCACGACGGTCGCGGGCCCGGTCAGCGAGGTCTTGCCGACATCCCGTACGGGGCGCCGGGTCGTCTCGGTGAAGTAGCCCGTGAGCTGCTGGATCAGCGCGGCCAGCACGATGCCGATCGCCACCGCGACCAGCGCGAGGACCCGGGGGTCGCCGTCGTGGCCCGCGATGGCGGAGTCGGTGACGCCCGCCAAGTCGGCGTAGGAGGAGGGGAGATACGCGTAGACGGCCGCCGCGACCAGGACGAGCGAGATCAGCGCGGAGATGAAGAAGCCGCGGTTGATCGCCGTCATGCCGCTGCGGTCGGCCCGCCGCGGGGCGACCGCGAAGATGCCGATCATCGCGGTGACCACGCCGATCGCCGGAACCAGCAGCGGGAAGGCGAGCCCGGAGTCGCCGAAGGCGACCTTGCCGAGGATCAGCGCGGCGACCAGCGTCACCGCGTACGACTCGAAGAGGTCGGCCGCCATGCCGGCGCAGTCGCCGACGTTGTCGCCCACGTTGTCCGCGATGGTGGCGGCGTTGCGCGGGTCGTCCTCCGGGATGCCCTGCTCGACCTTGCCGACGAGGTCGGCACCCACGTCCGCGGCCTTGGTGAAGATGCCGCCGCCGACCCTCATGAACATCGCGATCAGCGCGGCGCCGAGGCCGAACCCCTCAAGCACCTTGGGGGCGTCGGCCGCATAGACCAGCACGACGCAGGAAGCGCCCAGCAGGCCGAGGCCGACGGTGAACATCCCGACGACACCGCCCGTACGGAACGCGATCTTCATCGCCTTGTGGGAGACATCCGTGAGGTCCTTGGCGGGCTCGCCCTCGGCCGGGGTCGCCTCGCGGGCCGCCGCGGCCACGCGCACATTGCTGCGCACCGCGAGCCACATGCCGATATAGCCGGTGGCAGCGGAAAAGGCCGCGCCGATCAGGAAGAACGCCGAACGTCCGGCGCGCTGCGTCCAGTCGTCCGCCGGAAGCAGCATGAGCAGGAAGAACACCACCACGGCGAAGACGCCGAGGGTGCGCAACTGCCGGGCCAGATAGGCGTTGGCGCCTTCCTGCACCGCCGCCGCGATCTTTTTCATGGAGTCGGTGCCCTCGCCCGCGGCGAGTACCTGGCGTACCAGCACCACGGCGACGACGAGGGCCGCGACCGCGACCGCCGCGATGGCCAGCACGATCGCGCGGTTGCCACTGGTCAGTACGGCGGCTGCGAGAGTTGAGGGGTGTTCCTGCAGTGGGGTAAGAGGCCCCGCCATTCGTCCTCCTTGACGTTTGGCACATGGGCGCGCGCAGCCAGTCCTTGATTCCTTGCGACAAGAACAGCCGCCACGCTCAGGCGTCCTGAGCTCAAGATGTGGACGGATTGTAGGGAGTGACGGCTGATCAAAAAAGTGCGCCTGAAGGGGAATTCGGCCGGATCCGCCGGGTACCAGCGAAGATCAATTAGGAGCGGCCGGAGATTTTCGCCCGGATGAAGGACTGCGCTCAATTCACTGACGCCATAACGATGATCAATGAAAATGCCCCGTGAAGTGATCACGGGGCAGGGGCCAGGCCGGGCCTGGAGGTGGATCGTTACGGCAGCGCGGGCGCGGGGATGATCGGCCAGCTCATACGGATGAGGCCGCCGGACTCCCCGGCGGTCACCTCGACGTCGTCGACGAGCCCGCTGATGACCGCGAGCCCCATCTCGTCCTCCTCCTCGATTCCCGGCTCCTCGGCGGACTCCCCAGCCGCGTGGGCACCGGGCACCGGGCCCGAGAGGGGGGCGTGCGGCGCCTCGTCCCCCACCTCAATGGAGAACTTCTTCTCGTCCTCGATCAGGACGACCTTGACCGGCGCCGACACGGCGTTGCTCTGGTGCAGGCTCACCGCCCGAGTGCAGGCCTCACCGACGGCCAGGCGCACCTCGTCCAGCACGGTCTCGTCGACCCCCGCCCGGCGCGCCACGGCGGCCGCCACCAGACGGGCGGTCCTGACGTGCTCGGGCAGAGCGCTGAACAGCAGCTCGACGGTGGCCATGCCATCCCCCTCGATCATGCTCGTTGTACAGACACGCGCATACGGAGCGCGTGTCGGCGTGTACAGATCAGGGGGCCGGGCCCCACAGCCCGGTACCCCCCGGTACTTCCGTGCGGAAACGCCGTCAGTCGGTGGCCGCGACGGCGTCGTCGACCGAGGTGTGGATCGGGAACACCTTGGTCAGGCCCGTGATACGGAAGATCTTGAGAATGCGCTCCTGGTTGCAGACCAGCCGGAGCGAGCCCTCGTGGGCACGCACCCGCTTCAGTCCGCCGACCAGCACGCCGAGCCCGGTGGAGTCGAGGAAGTCGACGCCCTCCATGTCCACGACGAGGTGGTAACTGCCGTCGTTGACAAGCTCGACCAGCTGCTCGCGCAGCTTGGGCGCGGTGTATACATCAATCTCGCCACCGACCTCGACGACCGTACGGTCGCCAACAGTCCGGGTCGAAAGGGACAGGTCCACGGATCCTCCAGCACCTTGCATCGAGCGGTCGCCCCCCATGGATCGGCAGCCGCGATGGCATTCAATCACTTACCAGCAGGCGCGCACGACGCCTTGACTCCATTGTCCGTCACGCCAGTGACACACTCGGTGCCGATGGCCAACAACCAACTCCCGCGTGGCGCGGGCGTGAGCCCCTCCCCCCGCTCCGTCCTGGACCGGCTCGCAGCTGGGGCGGACCGGGCTGTGCGCATCACTCATACGGAGCACTTGCCCCCGCGTGCGGGCCGTCATGCGGACTGGCCGACGGAGATCCGCAAGGAGATCGTCGCGGCCGTCGAGCACGCCGGAATCGACCGCCCCTGGGAGCACCAGGCGCGTACCGTCGAGCACGCGCTGCACGGAGAATCCGTGGTCGTCGCGACGGGTACGGCCTCCGGCAAGTCCCTGGCCTACCTCACCCCGGTCCTCAGCACCCTGCTCGACGGCTCCGAGGCCCCCAACGGGCGCGGTGCCACCGCCCTCTACCTCGCACCGACCAAGGCCCTCGCCGCCGACCAGCGGCGCGCCGTCGCCGAACTGGCCACCCCACTGGGCAGCGCCGTGCGGCCCGCGGTGTACGACGGCGACACCCCGGTCGAGGAGCGCGAGTGGGTGCGCCAATACGCGAACTACGTGCTCACCAACCCCGACATGCTGCACCGGAGCGTCCTCCCAGCCCACCCCCGCTGGTCCTCCTTCCTGCGCGCCCTGCGGTACGTCGTGGTCGACGAGTGCCACACCTACCGCGGCGTCTTCGGCTCTCACGTGGCGCAGGTGCTGCGCAGACTGCGCCGGATCTGCGCCCGCTACGGCTCCGAGCCGGTCTTCCTGCTCGCCTCCGCCACGGCCGCCGACCCCGCCCGCGCCGCGACCCGGCTCACCGGCCTGCCCGTCACCGAGATCACCGACGACGCCTCGCCCCGCGGCGAACTGGTCTTCGCGCTCTGGGAGCCGCCGCTGACCGAGCTCCACGGCGAACAGGGCGCGCCGGTCCGCCGCACGGCCACGGCCGAGACCGCGGACCTGCTCACCGGCCTCGCCGTCCAGGGCGTCCGCTCGGTCGCCTTCGTCCGCTCCCGGCGCGGCGCCGAGCTGATCGCCCTGATCGCCCAGGAGCGGCTGGCCGCCGTGGACCGCTCGCTGCCGGGGCGGGTCGCCGCCTACCGCGGCGGCTACCTCCCCAGCGAGCGCCGCGCCCTGGAACGCGCCCTCCACTCGGGCGAGCTCCTGGGCCTTGCCGCCACCACGGCCCTGGAGCTGGGCGTCGACGTCTCCGGGCTCGACGCCGTACTGCTCGCCGGATACCCGGGCACGCGCGCGTCCCTGTGGCAGCAGGTCGGGCGGGCGGGGCGCGCCGGGCAGGGCGCGCTCGCCGTGCTGGTGGCCCGCGACGACCCGCTGGATACCTACCTCGTGCACCACCCCGACGCGCTGTTCCGCCGCCCCGTGGAATCCACCGTCCTCGACCCCGACAACCCGTACGTCCTCGCCCCCCATCTGTGCGCCGCCGCCTCCGAACTCCCGCTCACCGAGGCGGATCTCGACCTCTTCGGGCCAGCGACCCACGAGCTCATACCCCAGCTCGAACAGCGCCGGCTGCTGCGCCGCCGTACGGCCGGTGGAGCGGTCGCCTGGCACTGGCCGCGCCGCGAGCGGGCCGCGGACCTCACCGACATCCGCGGGGAGGGCGGCACCCCCGTCCAGGTCGTCGAGGCAGGGACCGGGCGGCTGCTGGGCACCGTGGACGCCTCGGCCGCCCACACCGCGGTCCACGAGGGCGCGGTCCACCTCCACCAGGGCCGCAGCTACCTGGTGAAGGACCTGGACCTCAAGGACTGCGTGGCCTTGGTCGAGGAGGCGAACCCCCCGTACTCCACCACCGCCCGCGACACCACCGCGATCTCCGTCCTGGAGACCACCACCGCGATCCCGTGGGGCGACTCCCGCCTGTGCTTCGGCTCGGTCGAGGTCACCAACCAGGTCGTCTCCTTCCTCCGCCGGAAACTGATCACGGGCGAGGTCCTGGGCGAGACCAAGCTCGACCTCCCGCCCCGCACCCTGCGCACCCGTGCGGTGTGGTGGACGGTCACCGAGGACCAGCTGGACGCCGCCCGGGTCGCCCCGGAACAGCTCGGCGGCGCCCTGCACGCCGCCGAGCACGCCTCGATCGGCATGCTGCCGCTGTTCGCCACCTGCGACCGCTGGGACATCGGCGGGGTCTCCGTACCGCTGCACCCGGACACGCTGCTGCCCACGGTCTTCGTGTACGACGGCCACCCCGGCGGGGCGGGCTTCGCCGAACGCGCCTTCCACACCGCCCGCCGCTGGCTGCGCGCCACCCGCGAGGCCATCGCCTCCTGCGAGTGCGACTCCGGCTGCCCGTCCTGCATCCAGTCCCCCAAGTGCGGCAACGGCAACGACCCTCTGAACAAGCGCGCGGCCGTACGCCTCCTCACCACCCTCCTGTCGGGGGCGCCCGCGGACGTCGAGGAGGACTCGCCTGCGGGCATTGAGCGCTGAGGAGCACTCACCTGTGGGCGGACCGCAGGGGGAGCCGAACTCCCGAAGGGAAACCGGGCCGTCCGGAGACCCGGGCAGGCCCGAGGACAAGCCGAGCGGACCGGCTCCCCGGCCGGACGGGTCTCGGGGTGGAGGTGGGGGTGGGCCGACGGAACCGGTCCCCGAGGCGGGCCCGCGCGAGAGCGGATCCGGGAGCTGAACGGGCCGGACCGGCCCTCCGCGACCACATCGGCGATCTCACCGGTGACGGCGCAGCGGACGAGCCGCGCCCCCTGGGCCGCCGCCACGCGCCGCGCCGCCGCGCAGGCCGGCAGCCGCCCTTCCAGGGTATGGTCGGCGGCGGCCAGTGCCGCCAAGTCCGCTGCCGCACCCGCCTCGTGACGGGCCACCACGGCTTGCCCGAGCCCCAGAACCGCGGCGAACACCGCACACAGCGCGGTCGCCAGCACCGCCGTCCAGACGGTCACCGACCCGCGATCGGAGCCGTACGCCGGCGGGCTCGTCGCCCGCTCCGGGCGACGCCAAGCATGGCCCTCGCCCCGAACTACCCCCAGTCCCGCACAGACAGCTCTCCTCATCGGCCCCCCACCACCTTGTCCTCCGCGAGCGCCACGGCCTCCGCCCGGAGCCGCACCGACAAGGCCCCCGGACCCGCCGTCGGCGCCTCGACCCGTACTCGTACCAGGTCCCCCTCTCTGCCGACCGTGACCTCTGCCCCACGTGGGGCGGCCGAGCGGGCCGCGGCCAGCGCGGCCGCCCGCGGCTCGGACCGCGCGACGGCCCGCGCCCCGGCTCTCGCGGCATCCACGCACTGGATCTGCGCCACGACCGCCATCAGCCCCCAGAGCAGCACGACCGCGAACAGCGCCAGCGCCGGCAGCACCACGGCCGCCTCGGCCGTGACATACCCGGCGTCCGCCCGGCCCGTCCGACGCCCCCACCGGTCAGAACTGGGCACCGAGCGCCTTCCCGATCACCGACTCCAGTGCCGCCGAAACCGCCCCGCTGGTCACCACCTTGTAGAGGACCGCGGCGAAGCCGCAGGCCGCGACCGTTCCCACCGCGTACTCGGCCGTGGTCATCCCGGCCTCCCGCCGCGCACCGCGCAGCGCCTGCCGCCACCGGACACAGAACTTCCCGAACATCCCAACCCCCTTGTTTCGCACTGTTTTCCCGTATCTCCTCTTGGCCCGGCCCCGGCTCTCCCCTCAGCTCCCCCTCACCAGTCCACTCGCCAGGCCGATCAACACCGGTGCCACGCCGACCGTCAGGAAGGCGGGGAGGAAGCACAGCCCCAGTGGCGCCGTGGCCAGCACCCCGGCGCGGCGCGCCCTGGCCGCGGCCGCCCGCGCCCGTTCGGCGCGGTGGTCCGCCGCGAGGCGGGTCACCGGCTCGACCGCAGGAACGCCCGTCGTGTGGGCCCGTTCCATGCAGCGGGCCAGCCCCTTGCCTCCTGGAAGAGCGCCCAACCGGCCCCAGGCATCCGCGGATCCACCTCCCAGCCGCAGCTCCGCCGCGGCCTGTGCCAGCCGGTCACCGGCCGGGCCACCGAGCGAACCGCCCACCGCAGCGGCCGCCTCACACGGCCCGGCCCCCGCCGCGAGGCAGGCGGCCAACAGGTCTGCGGCCAGTGGCAATCGGGGATCCTCCGGCTCCGCCCGGCCGCGAGACGCGGCCCGGCCAGCCCACCACCTCCTCATGCCGTACGCCGCCGCGAGCCCGACCGTCACTCCCGCCAACCCGCCGACCACTACGGCCCCGGTGAGCCCCACAGCCGCCGGTGGCCACCAGCCGCGCAGCCGGTCGCCATGGGTCCGGCCCAGCCGTCCCAGGCGATCACCCACCCGCGCCCACGGGTCCGGCCGTACGGGCTCCGGCCCCTCCAGCAGGAAGGTCAACCGACGCCGGGCCACCCGCTCCCGCCGTAATCCGCCTGCCGCTACCACCGCGCACACCAGCGTCGCCAGGGCCGGCCCTAATACCCCCAACCTGTGGACAACTTCGGCGCTCATGTCGTCCACCCCGATCCCCGCTCACCGACCGCGGACCGCACGACGCGCGCCGTCCAGAACAGCCCGGCGCCTTCGAGAAGGCCTCCGACCGCCAGGCAGGTCCAGCCCGCCGGGGTGTGGAACAGCACCCGCAGCGGTTCGGCACCCAGGGCGCCGCCCATGAGCAGTCCGAAGACTGGAAGGAGGGCGAGCAGCGCGGCCGTGGATCGCGTACCGGCCAACTGGGAGCGCAACTCCTCACCTTGGTCCCGTTCGGCGCGCAGCGCCGCCGCCACCCGTTCGAGGCCGGCCGCCAGCCCCGCCCCGCCGCCCGCCGCGACCTGCCAGCAGGCCGCGACCCCCAGCAGCCCGTCCGCGCCCGGCCGCCGCGCCGCCTCCCGCAGCGCCCCCGGCACATCCCCGCCGAACCTCGCCGCGGCCAGCACAACGGTCCCTGCCTCGCC
>NZ_LIQY01000281.1 GCF_001418495.1 Streptomyces pathocidini
CCCCACCACCCCCAACGGCAAGACCGACCGCCCGGCCCTCGCCGCGGCCGTACGCGAAGCGGCCGGTCCCGGCCGCTGAGTTCACCTGCCCATCCACCGGGGCGGGCGCTTCTCCGCGAAGGCCCGGGGGCCCTCCTGCGCGTCGGTGGAGGTGAGCATGGCGCGGTACGCGGGGAGGTCGCCGGTGCGGAGGTGGTGGTAGGCGGTGGCGAGGTCCAGGTGGGCGGTCTGCCGGGTGATCTCCTTGACCGCCGCGACGGCCAGGGGGGNNCGCCGGGGGCAGGCGCCGCGGGAGGCGGAGGGCGCCGCCGGAGTCGGCGACCATGCCGAGCGTGACCTCGGTCAGGGCGAACTCGGCGGGTTCGGCGGCCACGACGAGGTCCGCCGCGAGGGCCAGTTCGAAGCCGCCGCCCAGCGCCAGCCCGTTGACCGCCGCGACCACCGGCTTGTCCAGGTCGAAGAACTCGGTCAGGCCCGCGAAGCCGCCCGGGCCGTGGTCGGCGTCGATCGCCTCGCCCTCCGCCGCCGCCTTCAGGTCCCAGCCGGCCGAGAAGAACCGCTCGCCCGCGCCCGTCAGGACCGCGACCCGCAGGGTGTCGTCCCGGCGCAGCCGGTCGAAGGCCTCGTAGAGCGCGTGGCTGGTGGCCACGTCGATCGCGTTGGCCTTCGGCCGGTCCAGAGTCACCGTCAGAACGCCGCCGTCGACCTCGGTTCGCACCGCGTCCCTCATCGGCCCAACCTCATCTCGACCGGCCTGATCTCGGCCGGCAACTTCTCGGCCCGTCTCCTCATCTCGGCACCCCTCATCTCGGCCCTTGCCCGGCTCCAGGTCGGTCACCGGCCGTAACCTCAACCTCAACTGCATCGTGAGACTTGGCCGATTCGGCCAGGTCAGGCGCGGTGTCCCGGTAGCGGATCAGTGCGTCCACCGCCACCGCCCCGTCCCGCAGGGCCAGCAGCGGGTTCACCTCCAGCTCCGTCAGGTCCTCGCAGTCGCGGGCGTAGTGGGCGATCGCCTCGATCGCCTGCACCACGGCCGCCACGTCCGCCCCCGGCCCGCGGAATCCGGACAGCAGGGGCCATGCACGCAGTTCGCGCAGGGCCGCCGCGATGTCGGCGCGGCCGGCGGGCAGCAGCAGGGTGACCGAGTCGCGTACGAGTTCCACGAGCACGCCGCCCGCACCGATGGTGAGAGCCAGGCCGAACCTCGGGTCGTGGTGCACGCCCACGATCAGTTCGGCGACCGCACCCTCGACCATCCGCTCGACCAGGAAGCGCTCACCGAGGCCCGCTATCCCGGCCGCCGCCTCCCGCACCTGCCGCTCGTCGGTCAGCCCGACCCGTACGCCGCCGACCTCGCTCTTGTGCGCCAGGTCGGGTCCGACGGCCTTCAACACCACCGGGAACCCGACCTCCGCCGCGGCCTCGGCCACACCGTGCGCGGCGGTCAGCACCCCCTCGGGGGTCGAGAGCCCGTACCGCGCCAGGGCGCGCTTCGCCGTCCACTCGTCCAGCTGGCACACCGCCCCGCCGGTTGCGGCGCCGCCGGTTTCCGCGCCGCAGGTTTCGGTGCTGGCTGATGGAACGTCAGGTGGTACGGCGTCGGCCGCCGTCCGCCGGGCAGCGCCGATGCGGGCAGCCGCCGCGACGGCCGTGAGGCAGTCGGCGAGCCCCTGCATCGGGGCCACGCCCTCGGCGAGCAACCGCGCGCCGGTCGCCTCCGGCAGGCTCTCCGGCAGCGAGCTGACCACGCACCCCGGCGCGCCTGTGGCCCGCCGGGCCGCCACGAACGCGTCCACGGTCGTGGACCAGGCACCGCCCGCGCACCGGTCCTCGCGCGGGAAGTCGACCAGCAGGAGATGGGTGTCGCAGCCCGCACCGAGCAAGGCGGTGAAGCAGTCGGTCTGCGCGGCCCGGTCGCCCCAGATGTACGTGTGGTAGTCGAGCGGGTTGGCCACCGGCACGCGCTCCCCCAGCAGCGCCCGCAGCCGCTCCTCCGTGGCGTCCGGGAGCGGCGGCAACTCCACCCCGCAGACCTCCGCCAGGTCGGCCACAAGGGAGGCCTCGCCGCCCGAGCAGCTCGCGGAGGCGATCCGCGCGCCCGCCAACGCGCCGTGCACATGCAGGAACTTGAGCGTCTCGACGAACGTTCCCACCTGGTGCACACGCGCCATGCCGAGCCTGCGGAACAGCGCGTCGCACAGCACGTCCGAGCCCGCGAGCGAGCTGGTGTGGCTGAGGTTCGCGCGCGCCCCGAGCTCGGAGGTGCCGGACTTCAGCACCACGACGGGGACCCCTTCGCGCAGCGCCCGCAGGCCTACCCGCGACAGGCCCGCGACATCGTCGAGGCCCTCCAGGTGCAGGCCGATCGCCGTGATCCTCGGGTCGTCCAGCATCGCCTCGACCAGCTCGGCGACGCCGGTCACGGCCGCGTTGCCCATCGTGACCAGCTGGGCGAGCGGCAGGGAGCGGCGCTGCATGGTGAGGTTCTGGCCGATGTTGCCGCTCTGCGTGATGACGGCGACGCCCCGGTCGACCGGGTGGCCGCCGTGCTGGTCGGGCCACAGGGCTGCCCCGTCCAGGTAGTTGAGGGTGCCGAGGCAGTTCGGCCCGATCAGTGCCATGCCGCCGGCGGCCGATACGAGCGAACGTTGCAGTGCCGCGCCGTCCGGACCGTGCTCGGCGAAGCCGGACGCGTGGCAGACCGCTCCCCCGCCGCCGCGCGCGGCCAGCTCGGCGACGACGGCGACCGTCGCCTCCCTCCCTACGGCGATGAACGCGGCGTCGGGCGCCGTCGGCAGCGCGGCCGTGGTCCGGTAGCAGTCCAGATCCTCGATGCTGGTGCGCCGGGGGTGGACCGGCCAGATCTGCCCGGCGAATCCGACGCGGCGGCACTGCCGGATCACCTCCGCCGCGGCCTCGCCGCCGTACACCGCGATATGACGCGGCGCCAGCAGCCGCCGCAGGTTGTGCCGGTGCCCGTGCCTGCTCTTCGCATCCCCCATGGCCGGCCCCCGCCCCTTCAGGAACCGAGCGGGCGCAGCAGGGAACGGGAGATGATGTGCCGCTGGATCTCGCTGGTGCCGTCCCAGATCCGTTCGACCCGGGCGTCCCGCCAGAACCGCTCGATCGGCAACTCGGCCATCAGGCCCATCCCGCCGAAGATCTGCACCGCCTTGTCGGTGATGCGACCGAGCGCCTCGGAGGCGTACAGCTTGGCCATCGCGGCGTCCTGGTCGGTCATGGTGCCGCGGTCCAGCCTGGCCGCGGCCCGGAACGTCAGCAGTTCGGCCGCCGCCAACTCAGTTGCCATGTCGGCGAGTTGGAAGCCGATGCCCTGGAAGCGGCCGATGGTCCGGCCGAACTGGGTGCGCTCGGCGGCCCATCGGGTGGCCATCTCCAGTACGCGGTGCCCGCGGCCGACGCTCGTCGCCGCGACGCTCAGCCTGCTGGCGCCGAGCCATTCGCCCATCAGGCCGAAGCCGTGCCCCTCCGCGCCGAGCCGCTGGGCCGCGGGGATCCGGCAGTCGGTGAAGGAGAGTTCGCACTGGTGGTAGCCCCGGTGGGAGACGCAGGCCGAGCCGCGCCGCACGTCGAGGCCCGGGGTGTCGAAATCGACCAGGAAGCCGGTGATGAGGCTCTTCGGGCCGCGCGGGGTCTGCTCGGTGCCGGTGGCGGCGAACAGGATGACGAAGTCGGCGACGTCGGCGTGGCTGATGAAGTGCTTGGTGCCGTTGATGACGTAGGTCTCGCCGTCGCGTACGGCCCGGGTGGTCATGGAGCGGACGTCCGAGCCGGCCTCGGGCTCGGTCATGGCCAGGCAGTCGTGGCGTTCGCCGCGGATCGCGGGCAGCAGGTAGCGCTCGCGCTGCTCGCCCTCGCAGGCCTGGAGGATGTTGCTGGGGCGGGCCACGAGCGACTGCAACGCGTAGGACGCACGGCCGAGTTCGCGTTCGGCGAGCGTCATGGCGACCGCGTCGAGGCCGCCGCCGCCAAGTTCCTCCGGCATGTTGGCGGCGTAGAGGCCGGCCTCCAGGGCCTTGCCGCGGATCTGGGCGGCCAGTGCCTCCGGCACCTCGTCGAGCCGCTCGACCTCGTCCTCGTACGGCTCCAGTTCGGTCGTCACGAACTTGCGCACGGTGTCGACGATCATCCGCTGTTCATCGGTGGGTTCGAAGTCCACGGCAGTCTCCTCACGCGTACGGGGGGCGGTTCTCGGCTTGGTGGGGCTCTGCCCTCACCCTCGGAGTTGCGTGCCCCGGGTCAGGAGCCTGGCGCGTGCCTGATCCCCATGGGGCGGCCCACCGCGTCCGGCACCGGCAGGGGCGCGTGGGCCCGGTGGATGGCGGACAGGCGGTGCTGGAGGCGGGCGGGGAGTTCGGCGGAGCGGCCGCGGCGGGTGTCGACATGGACGAGGAGTTGTTCGGCGGTGGCCAGCAGGGCGTCCGTCTCGCCGTGGCGCATCTCGTGGAAGACGTGGACCCGCTTGGCGTCGTGGTCGAGCAACCGCAGGCTCAGCGCAAGCGGTTCCCCCTGGGAGGCCTCGCGCCGATGGTGGATATGGGTCTCGGCGGTGTAGAGCGAGTGACCGCCGGCCCGGTACTCCTCGTCGATGCCGAGGTAGCGGAAGAACGCGTCCGCGCTGTCCCCGAACACCAGCAGGTAGCACGACTCGCTCATGTGGCCGTTGTAGTCGACCCACCGCGGGCTGACCGGGGTCCGGTGCAGCCGCAGCGGGGCGGCGATCTCCTCGCTGTCGTCCCAGGGGCGGTGCCCGCTGCCTTCGTACGGGCTCACGACCCGGTCCAAGGAATCCATGGCGTCTCGCATTGTGCGACGACTGTTCATGATGTGCGACGCTAAGGGCGGCCGCGTCGACCGTCAAGGCCGTCGGAGGGACGGAACAACAAACGGAATAGGGTGGGGACATGAGCGTGGAAGTGGCCTCCGGTCCGGACGGCCGGTCCCCGGCGTCCCCGACCGGTCGCGTGCAGTCGCTGGACCGCGCGCTCGCCCTGCTCAACGCGGTGTCGGCGAGCGCCCCCGAGGGCCGCTCCGCGGCCGAGCTGGCCGTGGAGTGCGGGCTCAACCGGGCCACCGCCTGGCGGCTGTTGGCGACCCTGGAGCACCATGGGATGGTCGAGCGCGACACGACGACCAACCGCTACTCGATCGGCTTCACCGTCACCCGCATGGCCACCACCGCGGGCGTCGACGGGCTGGTGCGGCGGGCGCACGGCGTGCTGCAGCGGCTGAGCCGGGAGACCGGCGAGACGGCGAACCTCGCCGTGGCGCAGTGTCTGGGGCTGACCTATGTGGACGAGGTGGCCCCGCCCGTGGTGCTCAGCGCCCGGTGGCTCGGGCGGCAGGTGCCGATGCACGCGACCTCGGCGGGCAAGGCGTTCCTGGCGTGGCTGCCGGACGCGGAGGTGGAGTCCATGCTGGCCTCCCCGCTGCCCGGGTTCACCGAGACGACCCGCACCGACCGGGACGCGCTGCGCGCCGAGCTCGCCGAGATCCGCGCCCAGGGGTACGGGGTCAGCGTGGGCGAGTTGGAGTCACAGGTGTACGGGGTGGCGGCGCCGGTGCTGGACGGCGCGCGGCGGCCGTTCGCCATCGTCAGCGTCTGGGGCCCCCGCGACCGCGTACCGCAGGAACGGTTCGCCGGTCTTGGCGCGTTGGTGCGGGGGGCAGCGGAGGACATCGCGGAGCGGATGCGCTGAGGCCATCACCCGGCCCGGGATGGGCGCAGACGGCCGGTCCGAACGGCCTGCCGTGCCATGGCGACGGCGCGCCGGGGCCGCTGAGGCGCCTGACCGACGCCGTCGGACCGGGATGGCTCGTTCCGGTCGCCCTGACTCTGACTGTGGTCGCCGGACTGCGGATCGGGGCGGCCCTGGCCGGAGGCATGGCGCTGCCGTAGGCCACGCGTGCCTCGAAGCCGCTGCCGTGCCGGAGGTACGGAAGTGCCACGGGTGCGCCGACCCTCCGGGGCCGGGATCTCCGCCTCGGAGGCGGGTATTCGGCCTGTGCCACGTGCTCTCGCGTCAGCCGCGGGTCAGTGCCTCGCGGGCCGTGGCGCGGCCCGTGCGGATGGCGCCTTCCATGTAGCCGGCGACCCACTGGTCGGAACCGCAGACGTAGAACGGCGGTTCGTGGGTGCCGTGCAGTGGGCCCACGGCCAGGACGTCGCCGGGTGCCCACTGGGTGATGTAGCCCTGGGTCCAGGGGTCGGTGCCCCAGAGGCGGAGGTGGGTGGCGATCGGCCGCTCCGCCTCGGGCCCGTACAGCCGGGCGATCTCGGCCAGCGCCTCCGGGACGCGCAGGTGGGGCGGCGTGCCGAGCAGCACCGCGTACCGCTCGGGCGGGACCAGCGCGGACAGTACGCCTTCGTTCTGCGGCCAGGTGCTGCCGAGGACGCCCTCGCTCTCGGAGAGCCCGTTGCGGCCCGCGTCCCGCCAGAACGGCCGGTCGTAGGCGGCGGTGAACTTGGCCGCGAGGGCGTGCCGCTGACAGTGCAGCGACTCCAGCCGGGCGTCCGAGACCCCGCTGATCTCGACCGAGCGCAGCGGCCCGGCCGGGAGTGCGCTGACCACGGCGTCCGCGGTGAGCACCTCGCCGGAGGCGAGGCGGACGGTGCAGCCGTCCGGCGAGACGCCGACGGCGACGACGGGGGCGCCGGTGCGGATTCGGGCGGGGCCGAGTTCGGCGGCCATGCGGAGGGCGACGGTGGCCGAGCCCTCGGCGACGCGCAGGCCTTCCCAGTCCTCGTAGTCGTAGTGGCCCTGGCTGGGCACGACGGCGCTCTTGCGGGCCTCGGCCAGCAGGGAGTTGCGCTCGGCGGAGCCGCCGCTGAGGCCGAGGTAGCCGAGTTCCCACTTGCGTACGACGTTGGGCGTGGCGCCGATCGAGCGGAGCCAGTCGGCTACGGAGAGGCGGTCGAGCCGTTCGGCTTCCGGGTGCGACCAGGGGTCGGCCGGGTCGACGGTGCGGGCGAGGGCGACGAACTCGGCGGTGGCGCGCCGGTCCGAGGCCTCGTCCGCCGCGCCGAACCACCCGGGCGCCCCGGCGTCGACGCTCTCGGGGGTGGCGTAGACGATCTCGCCGGGCTCGGCGACGTAGCTGGGTACGAGTGTCAGCCCCAGCTCGGCCACCAGCGCGAGGTACGCGGTGTGGGCGCGGCCGACGACCTCGCCGCCGAGCTGGACCAGCCGGCCGTCCGGGAGTTCGGTCTGCTCGACGCGGCCGCCGACCCGCTCCCGGGCCTCGACGACGAGCACGTCGGCGCCGCCGTTCCTGAGATCCCGGGCGCAGGACAGGCCCGCCAGGCCCGCGCCGAGGACGATGACATCGTTCCGCACGGGCCACACTCTCTCATCCGGGACTGGCTGAATCCTCCCTCAGGCTTGTCATGGCGCTCGGCTGTGTCAAGCCCCCGACCTCGTACTCCTCCTGGGAGACGGCGCGGATGCGGCGCGATCGCGGACTCACAGCGGATCCGCAGCGGCTCCCCAGAGAACGCACAACAGGCTCACGGCGAACCAACAGCGGCGCAGCATGGCGCTGTGCGGCGTCCATGGGACATCCTCTCTGCTGAACGCGCCACCCAACCGCCCGGGCAGCCTCCCGAGTTGCCCAGGGGATTCGTGAACGAACCGCAGGGAGTGCCATGGCCCGGTCCGATGGGGCGACGCCCGAAGTGGCGGCGGCTTCGCCGTCCCGACTTCCGTTCCCCGGCAACGCGCTGCGCACGCGCGCGGACTTCCAGCGCGCGCTGCTCCAGCTGGTCGCGCCGTGGGAGGCGCGGTTGGACGGCGACTGGTCCGTGCCCGGCACCACGTACGGGTCGGACGCCGCGGGGCTGGAGGGGTTCGCCCGCCCGCTGTGGGGGCTGGCCGCGCTGGCCGCCGGGGGCGGGGCGTACGAGGGCTGGCCCCGGATCCGGCGCATGCTGGTCCGTGGCACCGACCCGGCGGACACGGCGTATTGGGGCGCCCCGGGCGACATGGACCAGCGGCTGGTGGAGGCCGCCGCGATCGGCTTCGCCCTCGCCCTGGCGCCCGGTGAGCTGTGGGAGCCGCTGACGCCGAAGGAGCGTTGGCAGCTCGCGGACTGGCTGCGGACGGCGGCGGCCGCGCGGAGCATGCCGGACAACAACTGGCGGCTGTTCGCGGTCCTGATGAACCTCGGCCTCCAGCGGGTGGGTGAGCCGTACAACCAGGCCGTCACCGCCGCGGCCTTCGAGCGGATCGAGGCGTTCCACCGTGGCGGCGGCTGGTACTCCGACGGCACCGAGGGCCAGGCCTGCGACTACTACGGGCCGTGGGCCCTGCACTTCTACGCGCTGCTCCACACGGCCCTCGCGCACGACCCCGACCCGGCGGTCGCGGCCCGCGTACGGTCGCGGGCGGAGCGGTTCGCGGCGGAGTTCCGGCACTGGTTCGCCGACGACGGGGCCGCGCTGCCGCTCGGACGCAGCCTCACGTACCGCTTCGCACAGGCCGCCTTCTGGGGCGCGCTGGCGTACGCGGAGGTGCCCGCGCTGCCGTGGGGGCAGGTGCGCGGGCTGTGGGCGCGCCATCTGCGCTGGTGGGCGCGGCAGCCGGTGCTGGACGGGGACGGGGCGCTGTCGGTGGGCTACGGCTACCCGAACCTGCTGATGAGCGAGCAGTACAACGCGCCCGGCTCCCCGTACTGGGCGTGCAAGGCGTTCCTGCCGCTCGCGCTGCCCGCCGACCACCCCTTCTGGACGGCGGAGGAGGAGGCCGCGGCACCGCTGCCGGAGCCGCACGCCCAGCCGGTGGCCGGGCTGCTGCTCCAGCGGGACGCGGCGGGGCAGGTGACCGCGCTGGCGGCGGCCCCGCACAGTACCTATGCGCGGCACTCCGAAGCGAAGTACGCCAAGTTCGCCTACTCCACGGCCTTCGGCTTCTCCGTGCCGAGCCGGGGGCGGACCCTGGAGGGGGCGGGGGCCGACTCGGCGCTGGCGGTCAGCGAGGACGGGGTGCACTGGCGGGTGCGGGAGGAGCACGAGGAAACGGCCGTCGACGAACGGTCCGTGCGGGCCACCTGGCGGCCGTTCCCGGATGTCGTCATCGACACGACTCTGATCCCGGCCGGGCCGTGGCACCTGCGCGTCCATCACATCAGGACAGGCCGCCGGCTGTTCACGGCCGAGGGGGGCTACTGCGTACCACGGGAGCCGGGCGGTGCCGTCGAGGCCGCCCCGGGGATGGCGCTCGTACGCGGCGGGGGCCTGGTGAGCGGGGTACGCGACCTGGCGGACGGCGGTGGCACGGGTGAGGGGGTGCGTCCGGGCCAGGTCGTGCTGCCCGACCCCAACACCCACCTGCTGTGGCCGCGCACCGCGCTGCCCGTGCTGACCGCCGAACTCGCCCCAGGGGAACACCGGTTGGCCTCCGGCGTCTTCGGAGCCCGAGCCGAGGCCCCGGCGGACTGGGCGGTCGACTGGGAGACGGCCCCGACTCTGTCCTAGACACGCGCTCGCTCCCGCGGACTCCCCCTCCGGCCGGTCGCCGAGGCGGATGGCGCGAGGGCCCGCCGGGCCGGCCCCGGGCCGCCGCCGACCACCCGACCACCCGACCGCCCCGACCGCCCCGACCGGTTCGCGAAGGCCGTGGGCGGCGGCGCGGAACGGCTGCTCAGGCGGACCGGGAGCGGCTCCTCAAGCCGACCCGGGGCGGCTGCTCGGGCCGACCGGTCCCGCTGCTTGAACTGACGGCTTGAACTGACTCACTGGTCAGTAAAGGCGGGCGTCCGGCCGCGGCAATCCGCCCGTTCACAACCCTGGACGCAGTTCATCAACTGAGTTAATCATGGCCCTCATTGCTACACGCCGGCCCCCCGCAGCCGGCCGGAGATGAGGTGCTTCCCCCCATGACCCACGCCGACGACCGGCTCGGCGCACCCGACCGCGCCCGCTCGCCCTTCCCCCTGCGTACCCGCAACCTGCCACCGCCCCAGGTCCGCGAGCTGCCCGCCCCGCCGCGGCAGGCGTGGCGGATCATCGGCCCGGGCATCGTGGCCGCCGGAGTGGGCCTGTCCTCGGGCGAGTTCATCCTCTGGCCCTATATCGCCTCGCAGGCCGGGCTGGTGTTCCTGTGGGGCGCGGTGGTCGGCGTCGTCACGCAGTGGTTCATCAACATGGAGGTCGAGCGGTACACGCTCGCCACCGGTGAGACCGCGGTGACCGGCTTCAACCGCTACTGGAGGCACTGGGGCGCCGTCATGGCGGCGCTCACCTACGCGGCCAACCTCTGGCCGGGCTGGGCCACCAGCTCGGCGACCATGCTCAGTTACGTCTTCGGCGGCAACCCGGCCGTCATCGGCGTCGCCCTGCTCGCCGCGATCGGCGCGATCCTGACGATGGCCCCGGTCGTCTACAACGCCCTGGAGCGGCTGCTGTTCGTCAAGCTCGCCGTCATCGGCGGGTTCTTCGCGCTGGCCACCGTCCTCGCCGTGAAGGCCTCCAGCTGGGCGGACCTGCCCCAGGGCGCCACCCACGTCGGGCAGTTCCCCAGCGAGTTGGGCATCGCCGTCCTCATGGGCGCCATCGCGTACGCGGGCGCGGGCGGCGGGCAGAACCTGTGCCAGTCCAACTGGATCCGCGACAAGGGCTTCGGCATGGGCCACTACGTGCCGCGCCTGGTCAGCCCGGTGACCGGCAAGGAGGAGTCGGCGGTCTCCACCACCTCGGCGGCCGGGTACGTCTTCGAGCCGACCGGCGAGAACCTGGCCCGCTGGAGGCGCTGGTGGCGGTTCGCCAACCTCGAACAGGGCATGACGTTCGGGTTCGTCACGGTCGCGACCATCGTGCTGTCCTCGCTGCTGGCCCACTCGATGCTGTTCGGCACCGAGGGGCTGTCCAACGACGTGGACTTCGTACGCGAGGAGGGCGAGCGGCTGCAGGGCGCGGTCGGCGGCTGGTTCGGCGTGACGTTCTGGCTGATCGGCGCGTTCTCGCTGTTCACGGCGGCGACGGGCATCGTCGACTACACCAGCCGGATGGC
Source organism: Streptomyces pathocidini (assembly GCF_001418495.1). GTDB lineage: Bacteria > Actinomycetota > Actinomycetes > Streptomycetales > Streptomycetaceae > Streptomyces > Streptomyces pathocidini. The sequence goes on from NZ_LIQY01000281.1 coordinate 11,031, forward strand.
GGCCGACGTGCTCAAGAACACGTATCTGCGCGGCCGTTCGGTGACCGAGAGCAGGCTGTACTTCCGGCTCGTGTGGGGCATGGTCGCCATCGGCGCGATCGTCCTGTTCAGCGGGTTCGACCAGCCGCTGGTGCTGCTCGTGATCTCCGCCTGCGTCGCCGGGCTGATGATGTTCGTCTACTCGATCCTGCTGCTCGTCCTCAACCGGGGCTCCCTCCCCCGGCAGCTGCGGGTGCGCAACTACCGGGCCGCGGCGCTGGTCTGGGCCGTGCTGCTGTACGGGACGCTGGCCGTGCTGACCGTGCGCCAGCAGATCATCGACCACTTCTGACAGGAGCTGTTCGCACCATGACGAACGACGGCAACGAAACGGCGCGCCGCAGCCAGGCGTGGTTCGGGGCGAGCGGCCGGGGCGGGATGGTCTACCGGTCCTGGATGCGCAACCAGGGCTTCGGCCCCGAGGTCTTCGACGGCCGCCCGGTCATCGGCATCGCCACCAGCGCCTCCGAACTCGCGCCGTGCAACGCCCACTTGACCCGGGTCGCGGAGTCGGTCAAGCGCGGGGTGTGGCAGGCGGGCGGGCTGCCGCTGGAGTTCCCGACCATGGCCACCGGCGAGACGCTGATGCGGCCCACCGCGATGCTGTTCCGCAACCTCATGGCCATGGAGGTCGAGGAGCTGATACGCGCCAACCCGCTGGACGGCGTGGTGCTGCTCTCCGGCTGCGACAAGACCACGCCCGCGATGCTCATGGGCGCCGCCAGCGTGGACCTGCCCGCGCTGATGGTCACCGGCGGGCCGATGCTGAACGGCAAGTTCCGGGGCGAGGACGTCGGGTCGGGCACCCACGTGTGGAAGTTCGAGGAGGAGCTCAAGACCGGGCGGATGACCCAGGAGGAGTGCTTCTTCGCCGAGGGCTGTATGGCGCGCTCCAACGGGCACTGCATGACCATGGGCACCGCTTCCACCATGGCGTGCATGGCCGAGGCGCTCGGCATGCAGCTGCCGGGCTCGGCGACCTGGCCGGCCGTGGACGCCCGCCGGTTCGAGATCGCCCAGGCCGCCGGGCGGCGCATCGTGGAGATGGTGGACGAGGAGCTGCGGCCCTCGCGGATCCTGACCCGGGAGGCGTTCGAGAACGCGATCCGCGCGAACGCGGCCATCGGCGGCTCGACCAACGCCGTCATCCACCTGACCGCCCTGGCCGGCCGGCTCGGCGTGGACCTCGGGCTGGACGACTTCGACGCGCTGGTCCGCGAGGTGCCGACGCTGCTCAACCTGATGCCGAGCGGCACGTACCTGATGGAGGACTTCTGCTACGCGGGCGGGCTGCCCGCCGTGCTGGCCGAACTGGTCGCGGGCGGGCTGCTGCACGGCGGGCAGATCACGGTCACCGGCCGCTCGGTCGCCGAGAACGTCGCGGGCGCCGAGCGGATCGGCACGGACGTGATCACGGGCCTGGACGCCCCGTTCCAGCCCGCGGGCTCCGGCACGGCCGTGCTGCGCGGGAACCTGTGCCCGGACGGCGCGGTGCTCAAGCAGTCCGCCGCCTCGCCGCGGCTGCTGACCCACCGCGGTCCCGCGCTCGTCTTCGACTCCCCCGAGGCGTACCACGAGGTCTGCGACGACCCGGAGCTGGACGTGGACGAGAACACGGTCCTCGTCATCCGCAACGCCGGGCCCAAGGGCTACCCCGGCATGCCCGAGGTGTCCAACGTGCCGCTGCCCACCAAGCTCCTCAAGGCAGGCGTCACCGACATGCTGCGGATCTGCGACGGCCGGATGAGCGGCACCGGCTACGGGACGGTGGTGCTGCACGTGGCCCCCGAGGCCGCCGTCGGCGGGCCGCTCGCGCTCGTACGCGACGGCGATCCGATCGTGCTCGACGTCCCGGGGCGCTCGCTGCGGCTGGACGTGGACAACGCCGAGCTGGAGCGCCGCCGGGCCGAGTGGGCCCCGCCCGCCCCGGCCCACACCAGCGGCTATGCCTGGCTCTACACCCAGCACGTCGAACAGGCCGACCGCGGCGCCGACTTCGGCTTCCTCCGCGGCTGCCGGGGGCACGAGGTGCCACGCGACTCGCACTGAGCGGGCGCGGCGCGGAACGCCGACGGGCTGGATGCCGGCCCGTCGGCGTTCCGCTGCGCGCCCGCGGCGCGCGCCGGGGTCCAGGGGTCGGGAACCCTCTGGTTTCGGGATGGGTACTCCCCAGCCATCGCTGGGGACACCCCCAACCCAGCGGTGCCAGGGCAGGGGAAAGCTCCGCGTCGAAAACCATCGAAAGCCCGCCGCACCCCTGGACAGGGGAAATTCCCCCTGCCTAACCTCGCCGCGAGCGTTCGACGGAGAGCGCCAACTCCCGCACACCGAACCGTTTCGACGTGTTTCGACGCCTGCGGGGGCCCTGGGTGAAGGAGGCGGGAATGGTCGGCATCACCGACGTGGCGACGCACGCCGGCGTCGCGGTCAGCACCGTCTCGTATGTCCTCAGCGGCAAGCGCCCCATCTCGGCCCCGACCCGCCGCCGGGTCCTCGACAGCGTGGCCGCGCTCGGCTACCGGCCCCCGGCCGCGGCCCGCTCCCGCACGATCGGTCTCGCGGTGCGGGTGGACGACGGTACGCACCGGCCGCTGCTGGCCGAGTTCCTGCTGTCCGCGAGCGTCGCTGCCCGCCGTCACGACTGCAACCTGCTGCTGCTCACCGACCACGAGGAGCACGGCGTCCTCGACGCGGCGCTGCTCGATCAGCTCCTCGCAGGCCCGGCGCGAGCCCATCCCGGCCCGGGCAAGCACCTTCTGGAGCCGCTCGCCTTCCTGCTCGCCGAACGTCTTGGGCAGCTTGACCTGCGGCTTGCTGTGGCGGGCCCGGTTGCGCTCCTCTATCTGAGCGTCCAGCTCGCGCGGGCGAGCGGGCGGCTGGGGACGGCCGCCGCGCGGGCCGCCTCCCTTGCCGCCGGCAGGGGCCTTCGGTCCGCCCTTGGCCCCGCCACGGGCCGCGGCGCCCCGGCCACCGCCGGAGGCGGGCTTGCCCGAACCCGTACGGTCGGAGGAACCACCGACGTCGTAGCGGCGCTCCTCGGGGCGGGGGCGGCCCGCGCGCTTCTGCTTGTCGTCGCGCGAGTTGCCCGCACCCCGGTGGTTCCGGCTGCCGCCGCTTCCGCTGTTCCTGCCGCTGCTTCGCATCAAAGTTCCGTCTTGTCGTCAGCTTCTGGGTCCGGAGCGTCCGGAGCGAACGACGGCACGCCTTCCTGGGATTCGCCCTCGACCGCGTCCGCCTCCGGGAGGAAGGGCGCGAGCTCCGGAAGCTCGTCCAGACCGCGCAGGCCCATCCGCTCCAGGAAGTAGTTCGTCGTCGAGTACAGGATCGCACCTGTTTCGGGTTCCGTGCCCGCCTCCTGGATCAGCCCGCGCTGGAGGAGGGTGCGCATCACGCCGTCGCAGTTGACCCCGCGTACGGCCGAGACGCGCGAACGGCTGACGGGTTGGCGGTACGCGACGACGGCCAGGGTCTCCAGCGCGGCCTGGGTGAGGCGGGCCTGCTGGCCGTCCAGGACAAAGCCCTCGACCGCGTCGGCGTACTCGGGCCGGGTGTAGAACCGCCAGCCGCCCGCGACCAGGCGCAGGTCGAAGCCGCGGCCCTGCACGGTGTAGTCGTCGGAGAGTTCGCGCAGCGCGTCGGCCACCGCCCTCCGCGGGCGCTGGAGCACCTTGGCCAGGTGCTCCTCGGTGGCGGGCTCGTCCACAACCATGAGGACCGCCTCCAGGGCGGGCTTGAGGTCGAGCGCGGCGACAGTCGAGGACCCGGCCGGCGTCCCGTCGGCGGACGGCGGGGTGGCCTCGGGCCCCGACAGCTCGTATGTCGGCTCGTACGCCGACCCGCGCGTCGGCTCGTATGTGGTGCCTGCCGCCTCTTCGCTGCTCATGCGCTCGTCTCCTTCTCCTCGCCCCGCGGCTCCTCGCCCGCCGGTTCCGCGTCCCGCGATTCCGTGTCCCGCTCGCCCTGTTCCTGGTCTCCCGGCTCTTGGTCTCCCGGGTCCCGCTCGCCCGGCTCCTGGTCGAACTCGTCGGTGACCAGCGGCTCCCGGCCGTCCACCGCCCCGGTCCAACGGACCGTCAGCGGGCCGAGGGCCTCCGCCTGGTCGAGGGCGACCGCGCGCTCGCGGTAGAGCTCCAGCAGGGCGAGGAAGCGGGCGACGACCGTGAGGGTGTCCGGGGCGTCCGCGACGAGCGCCCCGAAGTCGGCCTCCCCGGCCTCCCGCAGCCGCGCGATCACCACCTCGGCCTGCTCGCGCACGCTGACCAGCGGGGCGTGGATGTGGTCCACGTACACCTGCGGCTTCGGCTTGGGCTGCATCGCCTTCACGGCGAGCTTGGCGAAGCCCTCGGCGCCGATGCTGATGACGACCTCGGGGAGCAGCTCGGCGTGGTGCGGTTCGAGGCCGACGGTACGGGGGTAGCGGCGGCCCTCGGCCACCAGCCGCTCGCTGAAGATGTCCGCGATCCGCTTGTACGCGCGGTACTGGAGGAGGCGGGCGAACAGCAGGTCGCGCGCCTCCAGCAGCGCGAGGTCCGCTTCGTCCTCGACCTCGGCGGCGGGCAGCAGCCGGGCGGCCTTCAGGTCGAGCAGCGTCGCGGCGACGACCAGGAACTCGGTCGTCTGGTCCAGGTCCCAGTCGGGCCCCATGGCCCGGATGTGCGCCATGAACTCGTCGGTCACCTTGGACAGCGCGACCTCGGTGACATCCAGCTTGTGCTTGGAGATCAGCTGAAGGAGCAGGTCGAAGGGGCCCTCGAAGTTGGCCAGCCGCACAGTGAACCGCCCGTCAGCAGGCTGCTGCCCCTCCACGGACTCGGGCTCGGACACCACGTCCGAGGCGCCCGAGCCCCGCGGTCGCCCGGGACCCACCTCGGGCACGGCTTCAGAGCCCTCGGGCACGGGCCCGGCCAAGGGGCCCTCGAACGCGACGCCCACGCCCCCCAACCGGCCGGAAACCACCTCGTCAACCCCAGCCGACACATCCGACGCTCCACCCGCAGACGGCGAAGGTACAGTCCCCGACCCGGCAGACGCGGCATCGGAGACCTCCGGCACGAGTTCGGCCCCGGGCCCTACGAACGCACCGCCCACGTCCCGCAACCGGCCGGGAACCACCCCGTCGGCCCCAGCCGACACATCCAGCGCCCCACCGGCAGGTGACGAAGGCGCGGTCGCGTCCTTGCCAGGTGCGGGGGCCGGCCGGCCCGGGGCGGGGATGAGCGGTGCGGCGGGCGACGCGGGCGCTGGTTCGGGGTGCGCTGCTTCCGGCTCCGGGGGCGCGGGGGCGGTCGCGTGAGACGCCGCGGGCTGTTCCGGTGGCGAGGCCTGGACCGGCTGCTCCGCAGGGGCCGCCCACGACCCCGGCACGCGGGTGGACGGTGCGGTGGTCGGCACGGGCGCTGGTTCGGAGGGCGCTGCTTCAGGCTTCTCCCGCTTGGGCTCCAGGGGCGGAAGCGGGGGTTCGGCCGTCTCCGATGTGGCGGGTGGCTCCGGCGTGCCGGGCGGCTCAGGAGGCAGGGGTGCCGTAGGTGGCTTCGGCTC
>NZ_LIQY01000282.1 GCF_001418495.1 Streptomyces pathocidini
GTGCCCGCGCAGGCGGGGGCGGGGGACTTCCTCGCGTGGCTGCGGACGCCCCGCGTCCGGGAGGCGCCGGGTATCTGGGCGTACGGGCACCGGCCCCGGCCGCCGGAGGAGCCGGACCGGATTCCGGGGCGGCAGCTGGTCGCCGGGGCGCTGATCTCGTTCCTGTGCGGGTGGCTCCTGTGGTCGCTGTGCTGGAACGGTTACCTGGGGGACTACTGGCTCTGGCCGCTGCTCCTGTTCACCCCCGACTCCTGGCGCGAGGCAGGCGCCAACCACATGGCCTGGGTCTGGGCCACCTACCTCTACTACGTGCTCTTCGCGCTGCTGCTCGTGGTCGTCTTCGGGCGGCTCGGCCACTGGCCGGAGGTCGCGCGCCGCTACGCCATCGAACCCGTACGGCGCCTCACGCCCGTTCGGACCGCGCAGCCGCCGCTTCCGCAGGACGCCCCCGCCGACTGGCCCGAACTGCGGGCGGCGGGCGCGGCCGACGCCGCCGAGCGGCTCGCCGCGGAGGCCCGCGCCGGGCGTATGAACGACGTCGACCACGCCCGCATCGGGCGAGCCTGGGAGTCCGTACGCGCCCGGCCCACGCGGCTGGCCGCCTTCACCGACACCGTGCTGCGCCAGGGCGCCGCCGCCTGCCCGCACCTCTCGGGCACGCGCGACCTGCCCGTACGCGCTGCCCGCCACGACCTGTACGCCCGCCAGGTCCGCCTCGGCACCGCCGCAGACGACCAGCGCAACCCCTACCGTCGGCGGGGCACCGGATTCGCCCTCGAACCCGGCCTGCTCGGCACCTCTTTGCTGGCCGTCGGCCCCTCCGGATCCGGCAAGACCGCCCGCGTGGTGCGGCCCGTCCTGGAGTCGCTGTGTCTCCAGGCGCTGGCCGGGCAGGCCGCGGTCGTGGCCGTCGGGGCGGCCGGGGCCGGGCTCGCGCCCGACGAGGCCTTCGACGTGGTCGTACGGCTCGGCAGACCCGACTCGCCCCACGACCTCGATCTCTACGGGGGTGCGACCGACCCCGACACGGCCGCGGGCACGCTCGCCGAGGGGCTGGTCGGCGACCTGTCCGGTGACGTCCGGCGGGCCGCCACCGCGCTCGCCCAGCTCCTCGGCCCCCACCGCGCGGTCCACGGCCGCTTCCCGTCGGTGCCGGAGCTGCGTGAACTGCTCGACGGCACTCCTGCTGTCCTGGGTGTTCTGCGTGCGGCCTTGGAGGATGCGGGGGACTCCGCCCAACTCCGTGAACTCGACGCTCGTGAGCGGCAGTCGAGTCGGGACGGTGATGTGGGCGCGCTCCTCGCCGACCGGATCGCCCTGCTCGACCGCCCCGCCTTCGCGCCCTTCTTCGACCCGTCCGGCGGCGACCGCCAGTTCTCCCCGCACCTCCTCGATCACCCCCTGCGCGTACGGATCGAGCTGCCCGAGCGTGGGCACGCGGACGCCTCGCGGCTCCTGGCGCGGCTGGTGCTGGCCCAGTTCACCGAGAGCGCGGCCCACCGCACCGACCGGTCCCTGTTCACCTGCCTGCTCCTGGACGACGCCACCCACACCGTCACCGCCGAGGCGCTGCGCGGCATCCAGCGCCTGCGCTCGGCGGGCGCCGGCGTGGTCCTCGCGCTGCGCACGCTCGACGACGTGCCGGAACCGCTGCGCACCCCGCTGCTCGGCGCGGTCGGCTGCCGGGTGGCCCTCGCGGGCGTGACGACCTGGGACGGCGCGCGGTTCGCCGAGGTCTGGGGCAAGGAGTGGGTGGAGGCCCGCGACGTCACCAACCGCCAGATCATCGCCGACGAGCCGCTGACCCGCGTCACGCACACCATTCGCCGCCTCGTGACGGGCCGGGCCGTCACGGCCGAGTCGGTGACGGTCCGCAGGGTCGAACGCGAACGCTGGTCCGGCTCGGATCTGGCGAACGCGGTCCCGGCGGGCCACGCCGTCTTCTCCCTGACGACGGTGGGGGGCGAACACACCCCTCCGCTGCTGGTCGACCTCCGGTCGTAGGGCGGCGGTTCTGCTGCCCTCGGCACGGAACGGCGGAGGCAGGAGCGGGCCCGCGGCCCTGTCCGTCCTCAGGGTCCGACGACGCCGTCATTGGACTCGTCGGTGTGCCGGCGGCCAGTCGCTTTTCTCTCGTACAGGAGGCGGGCGGTCAGCAATTCCGACGTTGAGGCAGAATTGGACATGGCCGTTCGTACGGGACGGCGAAGTCCTCGCCAGAAGGTGTCATGCCCCCAACGCTCGCCTCCCTCGTTCAGCACTCCGCGCTCAAGCTCGGCGTCCGCGCCGGCGGCGAGCGGTTGGAGACCGCCGTGCGGTGGGCACACCCGAGCGAGCTCGAGGACCCCGTCCCGTACCTGGAGGGCGGCGAGCTCCTCCTGACCACCGCGATGAAGCTCGACGCCGAGGACCCCGCGGCCATGCGCCGCTACGTGCGGCGGCTGACCGACGCGGGTGTCGTCGGGCTCGGCTTCGCCGTGGGCGTCAACTACGAGGACATCCCCAAGGCGCTGGTCGAGGCCGCGGAGGAGCAGGACCTGCCGCTGCTGGAGGTCCCGCGCCGCACCCCCTTCATTGCCATCAGCAAGGCCGTGTCGGCCGCGATAGCCGCCGACCAGTACCGCGCGGTCACCGCGGGCTTCGACGCCCAACGCGAGCTGACCCGCGCCGCGCTCGGCGACGGCGGCCCCACCGCACTCCTGACGCGGCTCGCCGCGCATGTCGACGGCTGGGCGGCGCTCTACGACGCGTCCGGCGCGGTCGTGGCCGCCGCCCCCGAGTGGGCCGCCCGCCGCGCCGCCCGGCTCGCCTCCGACGTCGTCCGGCTGCGCGAGCGGCCCGCCCCGGCCAGCGCGGTCGTCGGCATCCCCGACGACCGCGAGGACCGGGTCGAGCTGCAGTCCCTCGGCACCGGCCGCCGCACCCGCGGCGTGCTCGCCGTCGGCACCGGCGCCCCGCTGGGCACCGCCGAGCGGTACGCGGTGCACTCCGCGATCGCCCTGCTCACCCTGACAACCGAGCGCTCGCGCGCGCTCCACGACGCCGAACAGCGGCTCGGCGCGGCCGTGTTGCGCATGCTGCTCGCGGGCGAGCCGGACCACGCGCGTACGGTCGCGGGCTCGCTGTACGGCGGGCTGCTGGACGCCCCGTTCCGGCTGCTGGTCGCGGAAGTGGCGCCGGGCGTACCGCCCGAGACCGCTCCCGGTGGCGAGGCCGAGGCCCCGGACCCGCTCACCGCCCTCACCGACGCCCTCGACGCCGCGGCGGCCCGCAGCGGCGAGTACGTGATCGCCGTACCGGACGGTGAGCGCCTGGTCGTCCTCGCGCCGGACGGCGGGGCGGCGGTGGCGGCCTGCGCCGAGTACGCCGAGCGGTCGGAAGCGCTGCGCGGGGCGGAGGCCAGGCCGCACGAGCGGAGCGCGGCGGCGGAGGGCGGCGAACTGGCCATAGGGCTCTCGGCCCCGGCCGGGCCGATCGCGGCGGCGACCGCGTTCCGCCAGGCCGAGCAGGCCCTGTCGGTGGCGCGGCGCCGCGGGCGGACGCTCGTGGAACACGAGCACGTGGCCGCCGGCTCCGTCCTCCCGCTGCTCGCGGACGACGCCGTACGGGCCTTCGCGGACGGGATGCTGCGCGCGCTCCACGAGCACGACGCGAAGGGGCGCGGCGACCTCGTCTCCTCGCTGCGGGCCTGGCTCTCCCGCCACGGCCAGTGGGACGCGGCGGCGGCCGACCTCGGTGTCCACCGCCACACACTCCGCTACCGCATGCGCCGGGTGGAGGAGATCCTCGGCCGCTCCCTGGACGACCCGGACGCCCGAATGGAACTCTGGCTGGCCCTCAAAGCCACCACGCCATCCGGCGCGGACTAACGAACCGGCGCCCGGCCACCACCGTTCCGGTGTGGGCACGTGTCCCCGTTCCGGTGCGGACTCCGGCTCCGCCGGTGGGCACGCGTCCCCGTTCCGGTGTGGGCAGGCGTTCCGCTAGGGGCGATGGGGGTCCCCCCGGACGGAGTCTGGGGGAGGGTGGGCACACCGGAACCCGCACCCGGCG
>NZ_LIQY01000283.1 GCF_001418495.1 Streptomyces pathocidini
TCACCGAGTGCCCGTCACCGCGGCGGCTCGGGAGGCCGCTGCCGGGGCATGCTCGGCCGGGCCCCCGCCGGGGGCCCGGAGAACCGGGCCCCCGGCAGCCCGTTGCCGGGCTCGGGCCGCGGGGCCGGCGGCACCACCGACTGGGTCAGCAGCGGCGCCGAGCCGGCCCGGAACTCCACCATCCAGTCCGTGGTTTCGGACCGTACGAGCTCGGAGACGTCCTCGGCGAAGCGTCGCAGCACCGTCAGGCAGCGCTCGGCGGCCTCGCTCGCGGTGCCCTCGGTCGGGCCCAGGATCTCCCGCACGCTCTCCGAAGCCCAGTCGAACTGCAGCGCCTCCAGGCGCCGTTGGACGGCCTGCGCCGTCGCCACGTCCCGCATCCAGCCGGAGGTCAGCCCGAAGAACCGGTCGCAGCCCGTGCACACGGCGGCGGCGAGCAGAGCCAGGTAGCCCCACCCGGCGCCGTTGCCGAGCAGCCCGGTGAGGTCCATGAGCGGCAGGGCGATCCCCACGGAGCCCGCGACCGCCGTGGCCAGGCGCAGCGCCCTGGCCGCGCGCCGCTTCCAGCGCCGGTCGGCGAGGTACCAGTCGGCGGTGCGCAGGGCGCGGCTCTCGACCCAGAGGTAGAGCTCCTCGAGGCGCTCCGCGGGCTCGCCCCAGTCGCCGAGCGGGAAGGGCAGGCCGAGCAGGTCGCCGTCCCGCTGCTCGCGGCCCGTACCGCTCTTCCCGCCCTCCTCGCGAGGGGGTCCCTCGGGCTGCATCTCCGGCTGGCTCACCCGTGCGCTCCCTGAGATCTGTGCGATTCCCGCGATGTCGCGTGACGCCTGATGCGCCGTGCGGCCCTCATTCCTACCTCCGAAAGGCTGGGCTTGACCGCAAGATCGCGGGATTTCCGCCCGGAAGTGGTGTGAGGTCGGGTAATGGGCGCGCCGTCCTCACTCGAAAGAGTGCCCCGTGGTGCTGGACCCCCCGGAACCCCGCCATCAGGGCCCGGACGGGGGCGGCGCGGTGCTCCGGGCACCGGGCCATTACGCTGAGCCCCGTGAAGGTCCTTGTCATCGGCGGCGGCGCCCGCGAACACGCCCTGTGCCGCTCCCTCTCCCTCGACCCCGACGTCACCGCGCTGCACTGCGCTCCCGGCAACGCGGGGATCGCCGAGGTCGCCGAGCTGCACCGGGTGGACGCGCTGGACGGCCCGGCGGTTGCCGAGCTCGCGGCCGAACTGGGCGCCGGCCTCGTGGTCGTCGGCCCCGAGGCGCCGCTGGTCGCCGGCGTCGCGGACGCCGTACGCGCGCGTGGCATCCCGGTGTTCGGTCCCTCCGCGGAGGCGGCCCGGCTGGAAGGGTCCAAGGCCTTCGCCAAGGACGTCATGGCCTCGGCCAACGTGCCCACCGCCCGCAGCTACGTCTGCACGACCCCCGACGAAATCGACGAGGCCCTGGACGCGTTCGGGCCGCCGTACGTCGTCAAGGACGACGGGCTCGCCGCGGGCAAGGGCGTCGTCGTGACCCCCGACCTGGCGGCGGCCCGCGAGCACGCCCTTGCGTGCGAGCGCGTGGTGATCGAGGAGTTCCTCGACGGGCCCGAGGTCTCGCTCTTCGCGGTGACGGACGGCGAGACGGTCGTGCCGCTCCAGCCCGCCCAGGACTTCAAGCGCGCCTTCGACGCCGACGAAGGCCCGAACACCGGCGGCATGGGCGCGTACTCGCCGCTGCCGTGGGCCGACCCGAAGCTGGTCGACGAGGTGCGGGAGACAGTTCTCCAGCCGACGGTCGACGAACTGCGCCGCCGCGGGACGCCGTTCTCGGGCCTGCTGTACGCGGGGCTCGCGATCACCTCGCGGGGGGTGCGGGTCATCGAGTTCAACGCGCGCTTCGGCGACCCGGAGACGCAGGTCGTGCTGGCCCGCCTCAAGACGCCCCTCTCGGGGCTGCTGCACGCGGCGGCGACCGGGTCGCTCGCCACGTTCCCGCCGCTGCGGTGGCGGGACGGCGCCGCCGTGACCGTCGTGATCGCCTCGCACAACTACCCGGGTACGCCGAGGACGGGCGATCCGATCGAGGGGTTGGCGGACGTCGCGGAGCGGGACGAGCACGCGTATGTGCTGCACGCGGGGACAAAGTTGGGTGAATCGGGCGAGGTGTTGAGCGCCGGTGGCCGCGTTCTCTCGGTCACGGCCACGGGGCCGGACCTCACCGCGGCCCGTACCCGCGCCTACCGGGCCCTCTCCCGCATCCGTCTCGCCGACTCCCACCACCGCACCGACATCGCCGCCACAGCAGCCGCCGAGTCCTGACCCCTCCGGCTCCGCCGGGCGGGCACCGTCCCCGTTCCGGTGTGGGCATGCGTTCCGCCCCTAGCGGAACGCATGCCCACACCGGGGGCCGAACCACGGCCCACCAGGCCCGCCCGCCGCAGGGCGAAACGCGCGGCCCACAACGAGGGCCGGACCCCGACGCCCAGCTCGCCTCCGGTGGCCACCGCTTCGCGGGGGAGAGACCAGCAAGCCGAGCGCAGCGGCCCGGCTTTGCCCAAAGCCATTCCATCGAGTGATCGCCCCGGCATACGGCTGACGTACGCCCACCCCCCAACTATGGTTCCGCGCAAGCGGAGTCTCCCCGCCTCCGTTCCGCGTCCGGTGCCCGCGTCCCGCAAGTGGCCCCACCGGCATTGCGGTGTCAGTGCCCGGTGCCACAGTGGGGGGTGCGGGCCAGCCGGCCGCAGCACGCAGGCACAAGCGCAGGAGCCAGTGAGCCAGCAGGGGGTGACTTCGATCGTGTCCGAGCCGTCCGGAGCGGAGCCAGGCGCGCAGTTCGCCCGTGCCGCCGCCCTCGCGGTGCTGCGCACCCGCAGCACTGCCCTGGCCGTGGCGCTGCTGCCCGCGGCCGTGGCCGTGGTGCTGTCCTTCGCCGACGCCACCGGCCGTATCGGCGGCGCCGGTTGGGACGCGGTGCGATGGATCTCGGTGGCCGTGGCCGCCGTCGTCCTGCTGCTGGCGGGCACGGTCGCGGCCGTGGTCGTCCGGGCCAGGCCCGCGGTCAGCCCCACCGTGCCGATCAGCGAGGAGAAGGCCCCGGACCTCTACCGGATGGTGCGGGACCTCGCGGACCGCCTGGAGGTACCGCCCCCGTCGGCCATAGCGCTGACCCCCGACTGCGACAGCTGGCTGGAGGACCGCACGCATCCCGCCGCCGGCACCCCGGAGCGCCGCGTCGGGCGCCGTGCCCAGCACGCCCCGGTGCTGGTCATCGGGTCCCCGTTCCTGTGGTGGATGCGCGTGGCCGAGCTGCGGGCCGTGCTCGCGCCGGTCGTGGCGGGCACGGGACCGTCCGCGCAGCCGGACATAGCGGCGGCCCGCCGCTTCGTACGGGGCCTGGACGCGGCCGTGGCGGTGTCCGCGCGCCGTCCGCCCCTGGCCTTCGTGGGCTGGGCGGCGCGGCTGCTGCTGCGCGGTTGCCGCGACCGGGCCGCGGACATGGAGCGCGGCGTCGCGGCCTCGGCCTCGGCCCGTGCACAGGCTGTGGACTACGGGCTGAGAATCGTCGCCCAGGAGCAGGTCGGCCTCGCGTACGCGGGCTGGGACCGGCTGCTGACCCGCGTCGCGCTGCCCGCCTGGCGGATGGGCCGCTGGCCCTCCCGGCTCGACGCGGGCGTGGTCTCGGCGCTGAGCGAGCTCTCCCGCCGCGACCGGCTCGCCGAGGGCTTCACCACCCGCCTCGGCGAACGTCCGGCCTGCGACCTGCTGGAGGAACCCGGCGCGATCGACGAGGCGGCGTCCCTGCTCGCGGCCCGCCTCTTCCACGGCGGCCCGGCGGCGCCCGGGCCGGACTGGGCCCCGATCGACTGGGCCGCTTATCCGGCGGAGGTCGTGGACCGCAAGTGGCGCCAGGAGGCCGCCCGCCTCCACCGCGTCCTCGACAGCGCGGACGGCCTGGAGGGCGCCCTGGACGACCCGGCGGTCCCGCACGACCCGGCGGTCCCGCACGACCCGGCGG
>NZ_LIQY01000284.1 GCF_001418495.1 Streptomyces pathocidini
GTTCCGGTGTGCCCACCCGTTCCGCCCTGCGGAACGCCTGCCCACACCGGAACGGGAACCCGGCGCTCACGCCGGAGCGGTGACCGCATGCCCACTGCATGGTGAACCGGTGCAGGTTCATGCGTGGGCCCGGGCCGGAGGCTATTCCGGTTTTTTGCTGCGGCGGGTGCCGAAGACGATTTCGTCCCAGCTGGGGACGGCCGCCCGGCGCCCGGGGCGGACCCCGTCGGCCTCGGCCTGCCGATCGGTCGTCCCGGTGAGACGGTCCCGGTGACTGCCGACCGACCGCGGCATCAGCACATCCGCGTACGCAGACCCGGCCCCGGCCGCGGCCGTCGCAGCCGGCTCCTCCGCGGAGGGTTCCGGTTCCTCGTCCGCCTCCTCAGAGGGCGCCGAAGGCTCCGGCACGACCATGTCGCCCCGGAAGCTCGGCACCGCCTCCAGCAGGCTGGTCAGCGAGTCCCGCTCCCCGCCCTCGTCCGGCTCGGACGAGGCCGCCGGCGCGGGCACGCGCTCGGCCCGGTCCACTCGATCCAACCGTTCGGTCCGGTCCAACCGGTCGGTGAGCTCCGGCCGTTCCGGCCGCTCGGGCCGGTCCAGCGGCCGATCCCGCGGCAGCCGCGCGATCCGCGGCACGAACGGAAAGCTCGGCTCCGGGGCGTCGTCCGTCTCGCCGATCAGCGCCCGCGCCTCGTCGTCCACGGCCTGGACGAGCCGGCGCGGCGGGTCGTAGGTCCAGCTCGCGGAGTGCGGTTCGCCCGCGACGCGGTAGGAGAGCAGCACTTCCCAGGTGCCGTCGTCCCGCCGCCACGAGTCCCACTGCACGGTGTCCCGGTCGGCGCCGCGCAGCAGCAGCCGTTCCGAGACGGCATCGCCGAGCTGCGGCCCGGTGTTCTCTCCGGGGCGGCGTACGGGTGTCTTGCGGGCGCGCTCGGCCATGAACGCGCGCTCGGCGAGAACGGGGCCCTCGAAGCGCCGCACCCGGTCGACCGAGATGCCCGCGAGTTGCGCGACCTCCTCAGCGGAGGCACCGGCTCGTATCCGCGCCTGGATGTCCCGCGGGCGCAGATGGCTCTCGACCTCGATCTCGATCTGGCCCAGCCGGGCCCGGTCGTTGCGGACGGCGGCACGGAGCCGCTCGTCGATCGGAAGCGTGTACTCCGTGCTGTCCGCAGCCTTCAGCACCAGCCGTGTGCCGTCGTTGCTGACGGCCACGACACGCAGTTCGGGCATGGGGACCTCCCGGGTGGTGCCTGCCGACGTCACGTGCGTCGCTGCTTCCGCTAGACGAGTGTGGCCTGCCCGGGTGCAGCCTGCCACAACATTGCCGAGTTGCCCGGCGTGTCGGGCATGCGCCCGGATACGCCGTTATGACACGGTTACCAATTCGCAACTCTCGGTGACCGTGTCCGTCGCCCTGTGCGCCGCCACCCATCTGCTGCCGCGGCTTCACCGATCCGAGCGCCGCCTCCGGCCCCCCGGTGGGTCCGGGCGGCAGGACGAGAAACCGGAGCCAGGGCTCGCCACAGTACTCCATTCGGGCCACGTGGGTGGAGCCGCCGCGCCGCGGAAGTTCTCCTCGCGCAAGGGAGTTGAGTGTCCGACTCATGGTGAATCGGGTGGCCTTGTTCACAGAACTCGCCGATTCGGAACTGACCCCTCCGTCAGGGGAGTCCCTTCTGCGTACAAGCACGTCAAGCGGAAGAAACCGGCGATCTGAGGATGGGGATGCGCGAACAGGCGCAAGCTGAGGCGCAGCACAAGGAGAAGCGGCTGGATCTGAGCGCTGCTCAGGTGGCGGGGAGCGCCCTGGCCGCCGTGGCCGCGGCCTTCCTGGCCTCCACGATGGGGGTCTACGGGACGATCATCGGCGCCGGCGTGATGAGCCTCGTGGCCACCGCGGGCGGCTCGCTCTTCCAGCATGTCTTCCGCCGCACCGGCGAGCAGATCCGCGAGGTGACCGTCCAGACCAAGGCCCGGCCCTGGTCCCGGAAGCCGGGCACACACGGTGACGGCGAGGCCGGCTCGCGGACGCTGCCCCAGCCGGAGCCCGGCGAGTACACCGAGGGGACCGTGCACGGCACCCGGCTGCGCGGCTGGAAGCGCACCGGCCTCGCCGCGGGCACCGTCTTCGCCGTCGCCATGCTGGTCATCACCTCCATCGAACTGGCCTCGGGCAGCTCGATGGCCGCGTGGTTCGGCAACGACACCCAGGGCGGTACGAGCATTTCCCGCGGTGTGACCGGCGGCGGGTCCTCGAACTCCGGCGACCACGACACCGACCACGGCCCGAAGACCGGCCCGAGCGGGGACCCCAGCGACTCCTCCGACCCCGACGAGTCCGGCGATTCCACCGGTAAGAGTGGCGGGCAGGGCGGCAGTTCGACCGACGGCGGCCAGGGCGCGGACCAGGGGAGCGGCGACGGCGGGCAGGACGGCGGCTCCGGAGGCGACTCCGGCTCCGACTCAGGCTCGGACTCCGGCGCAGGCGGCGACCCGACCGCACCCGAGACCACCCCGAGCGGTGAG
>NZ_LIQY01000285.1 GCF_001418495.1 Streptomyces pathocidini
GGCCACGCCGCCCGGCCTCTCCAGGGGTCCCGGCCTGCCGCCGGTGATCACCCGCGTCCCGACCCAGGACCGGGTCGTCTTCCTGACGATCGACGACGGCGCGAAGAAGGACCCCGAGCTGCTGCAGATGCTGCGCGAACTCGACGTCCCCGTCAGCGCCTTCCTCACCGACGAGCTCGTACGGGACGACTACGGCTACTACCGCGAGATGCGCCGCCTCGGCACGGCCATCCACAACCACACCCTCAGCCACCCCAACCTGCGCAGGCTTTCCGCCGAGCAGCAGCACCGGGAGATCTGCGGCCAACAGGACGCCATCGAGCGGGAGTTCGGTGAGCGGACGCGCATCTTCCGGCCGCCGTACGGGAACTACGACGCCGACACGCTGCAGGTGGCGGCGTCCTGCGGGATCTCCGTGGTGCCGCTGTGGAGCGAGGAGGCGTTCCCGGACCGGATGGACTTCGGCCGCGGCGACGGCCTGCTCCTCCCCGGCGACATCATCCTCACGCACTTCCGCGGGCGCGGGCAGTGGCGGGGCGAGATGCCGGACGTGATCCGCAGGGTGGTCGACCTGGCCACCGAGCAGGGCTTCGCGGTGGGGCGCCTGGAGGACTACGTCTGACCCCCGCCGTATCCCCCGCGGCGCGAAGCGTCGTGCAGCCGCCGACTCCGCGACGCGTCGCAGAGCCGTTGGCACTCTAGTTGACTGAGGACTGACACCAGGCCCCGGAGACCAGGGGAGAGCGCAACAACGGCCGCACCGGGCAAGCCCGGTGCGGCCGTTGTTGGTCGTCTTTGGTCAGTGTGGGCCGTCCTCGGACGGCCCACAGACGGCCCAGCGAAGACGCCCTTATGAGGGCAGGAACCCCGGCTTCGCCTGGCCCAGGTCTCGGAGGTGCGCCAGGTAGTCCTGCGCCGCAGGGTCGGTGCTGTACCGCTTCTTCACTTCGGCGGCCAGTTCTCGGCTGGTCATGATGAGCGACGGTACGGACTGGCGGTCGCCTTGGAGTGCCCGCTCGCCGTGGATGAGGGCTTGGTCGAGGTCTCCTTCGCGTGCGGCCGTCACGCCGAGCGTGACCCGCGCTTCCGCGTTCCGCATGGGCGACCGCTCGGTTCCGTCGAAGTCCGTGCCAGCGCGGAGCACCTCCTCGGCGAGGTTCCGGGCCAGCTTGTCCTCACCCACGAGCCTGTAGCAGTCCATGGCGTAGAAGTCGAACTTTGCCGGGTCCACCACGAAGTGGTGGTCAAGGTTGTCGGGGTGTGGCAGGCCTTCGAGGAGTCGCCGCCCGCGGTCGAGGGCGACTTCCACCTTCCTTCGGTCTCCGAGCCGCGCCCACGCCTTCGCCTCCTGGGCCGTGAGCTGGACGGCGACGCTGTGGTTCGGCGCCTGCTCGATCCCGGCCTGGGCCGCCGTGATGACCCCTCGATAGTCCCCGGTCGTCAGCGCGAACCATGCGCGCATCTCGTGCGCCCACCCAGCCACCTCGGCGTGGTCCGCCTCGGTGGCCAGGGACAAGGCCGCACGGCGAGTGGACTCCGCTGCATGCCGATCGCCGCTGTCGTATTCGACGCAGCCGACCAAGAGGGCCAACCAGCCGGAGAGCGCGAGGACTTCGCGGTGCTGGGCAAGCGTAAGGCTCCTGGAGTGCAGCTCAACGACCCGCCGCAACCATTGACGCCCCTCAATGAGGAGCTGTTCGCTCGGCATATACGGGTATTCCGAGCACAGCCGATCGGCCGTAATTCGAAGAGCGTCCATGGTGGCGTTATCGACATCGGACTTGTTTAGGCGACTGACGATTTCCAGCGTCTCCATGCCGCTCGCAACAAGGATTTCCTGTTCGCCATTCCGGCGTGACGGGGCCGGGAAGAGCGCGTGCGTGACGGTCCCGAACATGGCGGCAATAATCGGTCGGTAGAACTCGCTGGGCATCCCGCCGGACTCCCAGCGTTTCCACTGACGGATCATGCTCTCGTGCGTTGGCAGCTCCGACGGCGCGTGCGCCCGCAGCGCCTTGACCGCATCGGACTGGGACCAGTCACGTGCTATCCGCTCAGCCGTGATGCGTCGCGCCCACGCGGGCCTGTCGTCGCTCATGCGCCCTCCTCTGAGTGCCTACCGCGAGTCTGGTCCGCCAGCCGGGGGGACAGGCAAGAGGACAGCACGGTGACACGTGCAGTGTCCCCCTGTCCGCATCGCTGACCCCCTGCTGTCACTTATTTGGGGGTGTCCATGCCAGGCATGGTTGTTTCAGATCGAGCACCGCCCGGGTTGGCTCGCTCTTCGAGGGCGGCAACTCGTTCAGTCAGTTCCTGAATCTGGAGGCGCATTTCTTTGATTTCCTCGCTTGCATCCGGCTTGAGATCCGTAGGCCGCTCGACGACTCCCGATACGAAGTAACCCCGGTTCCCCGAGGAGAACACAAGTCCTTCGCCGATCAGGATGCGCATGCCGTCGCGAACGGTCTGTGACGCGAACTTGAACTCCTTTACCAGGTCCTCGACCGTCGGCAACTTCCCGTCCTGGTACCGACCTTCCTTGATCCGCTCGCGGATCGCATCCGCCACCCTCACCGGCTTCGGTCTCAGGTCGCTCGCCTCAACGCTCATGCCTTGAGGGTACCGACTAGCACGCGCTACGGGCTGGCCTGCGGGGGTTGCGTACTAGCGTGAGCTAGTGCAAGCTAGTTCACGTCGCCAGTTCTCGGCACCGAGAACTGAGTGGCAGCCCGCTTGACCTGCGTAAACGCGCCTTATGCGCTGTTCTTTGAGAACTGAACAGAGTGCCGACCCAGCCACATGAACAGGTGTGGTCGATGGGTGCGGGTCACCACCCCGACCGACCATGTCGGGCCGGGTGACCTGCCCGGATCCGTCCTGCGGGGCGGTGACTGGCATCGCTTGATCTGAAGTCCGCAGCACCTTCGCGAGGGGTCAGCCCCTCGCCTCCATCAGCTCAGCGGCCGACCGCCGCTGCCGGTTGCCTCCTCTGCCCGTCCGACTCCTTTTCGCGGGCCGGACGGGCGGGGCTGAGGGGAGCCGGGATCGTCCCGGACCGAGTGAGAGGAGCCCGTCATGGGCCTGTTCAGTCGCAAGTCCGACAGCAGCTCTGAGGCACAGGAGTACCGCGCTGCGAAGAAGGTGCTGGCCGAGGACCCGGTCAACACCGGTCGCCTCGGCTACGTCGACATCGACTCGCCCGAGGGGCGCGCGAACCTTGCCGCGCAGGAGCGCCTGAACCGCGCTGAGCGCGCCTACCGCCGCCGCTGACGGCTGCCTGTCCCACTCGGTCACGGTCTAGGGGACCTGGCCGCTCACCTCAGCACCGGCGCCTACGCCCTCGACCAGTCCTTCCACCACCTGTGGCTGCTGATCGCCGCGCTGATCATCGCCACAGTCTGACCCGCATACCCGTAACGGCGTGCGCCCCCGGAGTTGCAGCTCCGGGGGCGCTGTAGGGCCGTTCTCGTTCGAAGGAGCACACGACCCATGGATCCCATTGTGACCGTTCAGGACGCTGTTACCGCGTTCGCCGACTGGAAGGAGCCGACGGCTTGCGAGCTGGCGCTCACCTCGATCGAGATGCCGCTGATCCGGGCTGAGGTTGATCTGCTGGATGCGCAGATCGCGGCTATGGACCGCGTCCCGAACGAGGTGGACGCCCGCCGTGTCCGCCGGGCCCGGAACCGCGTGCTGGCCGCCCGGCGGGAGCTGGTCAACAGCTCGGCTTCAAGGCTGCTGCCGGGGGGTGCGGCATGAGCGCACGCACGCATGCGGCGGTGTTGTCGGTGTCGTTCGCCACTGGCACGTGGCGTCTGTTCGTTGGGTTGCTGAATACCACCGAGGTGTGGTCGGAGCACATGTTCAGCACCTACGAGGTCCCCACGCCTGCTGCTCGGGCGGCGGCCCTCTCCCTGCTCGGCTACGAGCCCGTTGAGGGGGCGGAGTGGGAGTGGAGCGAGGACGCCACAGCGGCAAATGGTCCCGTTCACCTGCTGGCCTCCCTGATGGTGCGCGAGCGAGAGGGGGGTGGTGTGGCGTGAACGCTGTTCATATCCGTTCAGCGGAGCGGGCGTTGTCGGTGGGGACGTGGTTGATCGTGTCCGGGGCGATGCTCTACTCCATCCTGACCGTCACGCCGTTGATGGCTGAGCACACTCCGGCTGAGTGGGACTGGACGGCTCCGATCCTGCCGCTGGTGGTGGATGCCGCGGTGGTCATCGTGGTCAAGCTGGATGACGTGCTGGCGCGGTTGGGTGGGCATGGTGGCTGGTGGCCGGTCGTGCTGCGCTGGATGACCGGCCTGATGACGCTGGCCTTGAATACGGCCGACTCTGCCCTGAACAAGGACCTGGTGGGGGTGGCTGTCCACTCGGTGGCGCCGCTGCTGCTGATCGTCACAGCCGAGACCGGCCTTGCCTACCGGCGCGCCATCGCCGCCGCCGTGGCAGCCCTGGCGGCCCTGGAGGCGGTCGAACGCGCCGAGCGGGAGCAGACGGCCTGGGAGCGGGAGGAACGGGCCCGCACGGCGGTCCGGGAGGAGCGCGAGCATTCCGCCCGGTTGGCGCGTGAACAGCGTGAACACGAAGCCCACTTGGCACGCGAACAGACCGAGCGGGAAGCCGCCGCCCGGCGCGAGGAACGCGAGCACGAGCAGGCTCGGGAGCGTGCCGAGCGGGAGCAGCGTGAACGCGTGGAGCGCGAGCGTGAACAGCGTGAGCGCGACCGTGAACGCCGTGAACGGGAGGACGCCAACCGTGCCGCCAAGGAGCGGCGCGAGCGGGCCGACCGTGAACACCGTGAACGCCAGGAGCGTGAGGAGCGGGCCGCGCGTGAACGTGCCGCCCTGCTCTCCGGCGGGCCCGCCACGGACAAGCTTTCCGAGGAGGACGCGCGCGCCATCGTGGCCGCCGCTCACGCTGAGGGCCTGTCGGTACGGAGTGCTGCCGAGTTGTGCGGCTGGTCGGTCGGCTGGGTTTCCAGCCGCTACGCCGAACTGCGTGAGTCCGTCAACGGCCTTCCGGTCGCTGGTCGCTGATGACCACCGCACCGGCCAGTGGCTCGCTTCCCGTGTATCGGTGGCGGCTTGCTCCTGACGGTCTGGCCACCCGCCGCCAGCTCCGCGCGATGGGGCTGCGCCCGGGTGGTCAGACTGTGGCCGCCGAACTCCGGCGTCCCCGCCGTAGGCGGGGGCCGCTGGTCGCCTACCTCTATCGCATTGCCGACGCCAAGCCCGTACGGCCCATGACCCCGGGCCGGGCCGCGGCGCTGGCCAGGGCCATGACGGCCCGCCGAACCTGCCCCAACTGCCGCCGAGATGCCGGGTATTGCATCCCGTCCTCGCTCGGCATGTGTGTGACCTGCGCCTACCCCGACGAATCGTGCTCCGTCTGAACGCTCCTTCCTCCGTTGAAGGGACCCCTGTCATGGGTCTGTACGACCGGATCATGAGCGCCACGAACGACCCGGCCAACGTGTTGAAGGTCAATGCAGCGGCCCAGAGTGCGGCCCGTCTGGCGGCTGACACTGGGCACTCCAGCCTTGCCGTGGCTGCCGCTGCGGGCGCCGCGCTCTTCGCGGCGGCCGACACCGTGCTGCACACCCCGGCGGCCAGCGACGACCCCTACGCGACCTTCGACACCGACTGAACGCGCACACCTTCATCAACAGGCCCGACCATCTCCTCTCGGGGTGGACGGGCTTTTTCAGTTCCCCGAAGGAGATGACTCGTGGAATCCCTGCCTGAGCCTGCCCGGGTGGTCCAACTCCCGGACGGCACCTACGCATACGCCGACTCGACCCGCCTGCCCACACAGCAGCCTGGTCCGCAGGTGGTTCACCAGCACATTCACCAGGCTGCGCCGGATCGCACGGTGCAGCGGATCGCGCTGGGCTCCGGAGTCGGGGCCGGAACGGTGGCTGCGGGCGTGTACTTCGGTCCGCTGCTGGTGGGGGTGTTGACCTCGATGGCTATCACGCTCGCGGTCGTCGCTTTCGTGATCGCGGTCACCGGCTGGGCGGTCGTCACCGTCGTCCGCTCGGTGGGCGGCGCGGACGGCCAGGCCGCCGCCAGATCCCTGCGCAAGGCCCACCGTGGTCGTCGCTGACCTCACAGATTCCCCCCTTGGAGAGGAGTTCCTGGCATGGCGTTCAAGGCAGGCGAGAAGGTGCGGATCGTTTCCTGCGAGGACGACCCCCGTGCGGTGGGCAAGACGGGCCGGATCGTGGACGAAGTCCCGCCCGGACCGCTGACGGCGGGCCGGTGGACGGTTCACCGGATCAGCCCGCTCATCGGCCCCCTCCTGTGCCACACGCATGAACTGCGGCCCGCCTGACGGCTGCCCGATCCACCCGCTCCAAGCGGGTGGTGAGGGGAGCCGGACAGTCCGGCCCGGACGGGAGCGTCATGGCGAAGCAGCGCGAGCCCAAGCTGACTGCGGGTGAGAAGGCGAAGGTCACCTGGTACGTGGCTCGGATGGCCAAGCGCGGTGTTGCTGGTGAGCACGTCTACCAGCGCGATTTGGAGCGCAAGGTCGATCGCATCCTCGACGGCGCCCGCGACCGCGAAGAGCGCGGTGGCAAGACCCGCAAGTGACTACGCCCCGGGGGCGGCCCTGCCCGGCCAAGGAATCGGGCCGCCTCCGGGCCCTGCCCACCCCTTCTTTGAGTAGACAAGGACTCTCAGCATGACTGACGCGACGCAGTCTCCGATAAAGCTCCGGGCGGTCCCAGCCCCGGAAGACATCGAGACCGAAAGCGCCGGCACGGCTGTGCCGGTGGACAACCCGAGGCTTCCCGAGCCCGGTGTGAGTGTGGAGAAGCGGAAGCCGGTGCTGGCCGGGTGGCTGACCAACCGGCGGGACTTCACCGCCACCGCCCGCCATGCCGGAGCGAACTTCGGTTACGCCTCGCTCTACCACGGGGTGCGCCTTCCGGTGTATGCCGCGCGGCTGACTGCGATGGCCCCGCTCGGGGCCTGCCGGTTCGTCGTGGCTACGAACCGGTGGGTGTGGGACCGCGAGGCCGCCCCGCTGCGGGATGCCGCCGTACGTGCCGAGGATGCCGAGGAGTACATGCGTCTGGCCCGTCTGCGGGCCGGGCGGGTGCGCCTGCGCGGCTTGGTGGCCCTGGTGGCCGCTGTGTTCGGCACGGGTTTCGCGCTGTGGCTCTACGTCATGGCCCCGGCTGCGCTGTATGCGTTCGCGGCTGGTGGGGTGCTGCTGCTGGGGTTCGGCGGTCAGCAGCCGGACGCGCCGGTTGTGGGTCCGGCGGTGCTGAAGACCGAGGTCCAGAAGCTCACCGGCAGCATTGTGCTGCGGGGGTTGGACTCGATTGGCAACCCGCGGATCTCCGCCGCCATCAAGAAGGGCGGCGACATGAACGGCATGCGCTTCACCAGCGAAATTGTCCGCGACGGGCCCGGCTACCGCGCCGACCTCGACCTCCCCTACGGCGTGACGCCGGAGGACATCATGGAGGCCCGCAAGCCGCTCGCCTCGGGTCTGCGCCGCAAGGTCGGCTGTGTTTGGCCTTCCCCGGACCCGACCGAGCACGAAGGTCGACTGGTGCTGTGGGTCGGGGACAAGCCGATGAACGAGACCACCAAACCGGCCTGGCCGCTGGCCAAGTCCGGGCAGGTCGACCTGTTCAAGCCCGTGGTCTTCGGCAACGACCAGCGCATGCGGGACGTGTCCGTGACGCTCATGTTCGCCTCGGCCGTGGTCGGCTCGATCCCGCGCATGGGCAAGACCTTCCTCATGCGGCTCTTCCTCCTCATCGCCGCCCTCGACCCCCGAGCCGAAGTCCACGCGTTCGACTTCAAGGGCACCGGTGACTTCGGCGCCCTGGAGCCGGTGTGCCACCGCTACCGCGCAGGCGAAGAAGACCAGGACATCGCCTACGTCCTGGACGCACTGCGGGAGCTGAAAGAGGAGCTGCGCCGCCGGGCGAAGGTCATCAAGTCCCTGCCTCGCTCGCGCTGCCCGGAGTCCAAGGTCACCGCTGAGCTGGCGAGCGACAAGAACCTGGGCCTGCACCCGATCGTGGCCGGGTTCGATGAGTGCCAGGTGCCCTTCGAGCACGAGGAGCACGGCAAGGAGATCGAGGCCATCTGCACCGACCTGGTCAAGCGCGGCCCAGCGCTGGGGATCGTGACCCTGTTCGGCACCCAGCGCCCCGACGCCAAGTCCCTGCCCACCGGCATCTCCGCGAACGCAGTGCTCAGGTTCTGCCTGAAGGTCATGGGCCAGCCCGCCAACGACATGGTGCTGGGAACGTCGATGTACAAGGCCGGGTACCGGGCCACGATGTTCTCCCGCTCCGACCGCGGCATCTGCTGGATGGCAGGCGAAGGCGACGACCCCCGCATCGTCTCCTCCGCGTTCGTGGACGCCGTGGCGGCCGAGCAGATCGCCGCCCGCGCCCGCGCTGTGCGGGAGGAGTACGGCAACGTCACCGGCCACGCCATCGGCCAAGGCCCCGAGAAGACCAGCGGAGCCGACATCCTCACCGACGTCCTCACCGTCATCCCGGCGACGGAGAAGGCGGTGTGGTGCGAGCGGATCGCCTCCCGGCTGGTCGAGCTGCGGCCGGAGACCTACAGCGGGTGGAAGGGCGAGAACGTCACCGCCGCCCTCAAGCCCTGGGGCATCCGCCCCGGGCAGATCTGGGGCCAGACCGAGGACGGCGAGGGCAAGAACCGGCGCGGCATCGAACGCACCGACATCACCACCGCAATCACTCGGCGTAACGCTGACAGGGCCGCCGCCTGACCCCAGCAGGCCCGCTAGACCTAGCACCCGCCGCTGCTAGGTCTAGCACCCCCACTAGCGGACCACAGCCGCTCTGAGCTGCTGACTAGCGTCTAGCGGCCCACCTGCGACAACCCCCGAAAACCATCCCAGGGAGGGGAGTTGACCCCGCATGCTCATCGCTAGCCTCACGGCCCTCGCCACACTCGCCGGTTACGCAGTGTTGTGTGCCATCCAGCCGTTCACGGTGTGCCGGAAGTGCCACGGCACCGGTGCCCGCAAGGTCACCCGGCACGGCGTGAAGGTCTGCCGCCGGTGCCACGGACAGCGCTACCGCCTCCGTGCCGGCCGCCGCCTGAACAACCACGGCCGCCGCATCCACCACGACGGCACCCGACCCAACCCCAGCCCACGACCTAGGCCCTAACCCTCAACCCTGGAAGGGAGGTTGCGGCATGGCCGTGACCATATCCCTCGTCCTCCTCTTCGGACTCATCCTCTTCTTCCTCCTCCGCCAGGGCTCCCTCAGCCCCGGCGCCGCGTTCACAGCCGCCGGATTCGGCTTCTTCCTCGCCACCACCGGCGCCACCACCCCCATCAACCAACTCACCCAAGCCCTCATCAACGCCATCCCCAACCTCTAAGGAGACCCCCATGCCCGACCCCACCACCTACGACGACGAGTTCATCGACTGCGAGCTGTGCGCTCCCACCGACGACAGCGACCCCTACCCCTACGCCCACTGCTGCCAGTGCGGCGACACCGGCACAGGCGACGTACCCGAGTGCACCTGCGCCTAGCAACACCGAGGGCGGCCCGCGTCTCGCCAAAGCCCCGGGCCGCCCTCGCCATCCAGAACCACAACAGAACTGGAGACATCCAGCATGACCCATGAACCCCGTTCCGCGCTGCTCTCAGCAGCACTGGAAGCGGCTGCCCGAGGATGGGCGGTCTTCCCGCTCCGAGGCGGCCAGAAGCGCCCTGCCCTGCACAGCGAAGCGCGGTGCCCCGGCATCGGAGACTGCGCGGGCGGCCACGCGAAGTGGGAGCAGCGCGCCACCACCGACCCCGACCGCATCCGCACCACCTGGGCCCGGGCCGCGTACAACATCGGGATCGCTACCGGTCCGTCCGGCCTGGTTGTCATCGACCTTGACGTGCCGAAAGGCAAGGGCAGTTCGGACGCGCCTTGCGGCGCGACGACCTTCGAGGCGCTCTGCGAGCGCGCCGGACAGCCCGTCCCCACCACCTACCGGGTCCGGACCGCCAGCGGTGGGGAGCACCTGTACTTCACCGCCCCGCCTGGCGTACGGCTCGCCAACACGGCAGGCAGCATCGCGCCGTTGATCGACACCCGCGCGTGGGGCGGCTACGTCGTCGCAGCGGGCAGCACCACCCCCACCGGACGCTACGAGGCCGTAGACCGGGCTGCGGCGGCTCCTGCGCCCTCGTGGCTACTGCGGCTGCTCGAACCGGATCCCGTACGCCCGGTGGGGCCGCTCAGGCGCCCGGTGGTCAGCGGTAGCCGTGCGGCGCTGGTCGCGCTGGAATGGGAATGCGCCGTGGTCGGCTCGGCTCCGGAGAAGCAGCGCAACAACACCCTCAACCGGTGCGCCTTCAAGGTGGGACGCTTCGTCGCGTGGGGCGACATCCCCCGCCACGTGGTCGAGGAGGCCTTCCAAGCGGCTGGGGAGGCGGCCGGACTCACCGTCGCGGAGTGCCGCGCCACGATCCGCAGCGCCCTGGACAGCTCCATCCGCAAAGCCCGCCCCCGGGACGCGGCATGAG
>NZ_LIQY01000286.1 GCF_001418495.1 Streptomyces pathocidini
CCCCGGGCGTTCCGGAGGAGGACGGCGAGGACGAGGCGGCCAGCGCGTCCGCGTGCGCGGCGACCTCGGTGCGCAGCGGCTCCAGCCGGTCGGTGAGCGCGGGATGGACCCCTGCCGTTGCCTCGTACCGCGTGGCCAGCGTCCGGGAGTCCCGCGCGCTCCGCTCGCGCAGCTTCCGCGCCTCCGCGCTCTGCTCGGCCTGCCGGGCCCGCTCCGCCGCCGACTCCGAGCACCCGGCCGTCGCCGCCGTCCCCGCGGCGACACCGACCGCGCCCACCAGCAACTTCCGCCGGGGCGGCCGGTACGAGGACTCCAGCGGCGGCCCGGACAGGGGCCGCGACGGGGAGGGGAACGGCACGGGTTCACATCCTGGGAGTGGTGCGAGGGGCGCTGAGGGCCGGTGGTCGGAGAGGGCCGCGGAACGGGTCAGGTCCTTGATCGGCCGCCACCGAGCGTACTCGCGCCCCACCCCAGGATCACCAACCGCCCACCCCTCTCCAGCGTTTTGCGCACACCCCCGCAGGGCGGCGAGCGGCCGCTCCTGCGCGTGCGGCGAGCCGCGAAGCCGTCGCAAAGGCATCCGGCCGCGATGGCGGGCCCATGGCGGGCAAGCGGCCCGGCCGAGCCGGCGGAGAGCGACAGCAATCGCCAAAGACCCCCGCCGCAATGGCGAACAGGTGCTCCGACCGAGCGGCGCAGCGCGACGGCAGTCGCAATAGACCCCTGCCGCAACGGCGGGCAGGTGGCACGGCCGAGCCAGCGCAGCGCGACGGCAGTCGCAATAGACCCCCGACACGACGGAGAGCAACCAGTACGGCGGAGTCCGGCGGTGCCGAACGGCCTCAGCCCGGCGCAGCCGTGCGGGACTTGGCGGACCCGCCCGTCCGTACGGACCGCGCCGGATGGCGGTGTCGGCGGCACCGCCGTCGAGCGGATACCCTTTGACCTGACACGCGACCTTCCCACAACAGCAAACGCGGCCGAGGAGTCACCCGGATGAGCACCACCCAGAGCGAGAGGCTGCGCGGACTGCTCGAACCGCTGGTCGTCGCGCGCGACCTGGATCTCGAAGAGGTCGAGGTGACCCCGGCCGGGAAGCGGCGCGTGCTCCGGATCGTGGTCGACTCCGACGACGGCGTGCAGCTTGACGCCTGCGCCGAACTGAGCCGGGCGGTCTCCGAGAAGCTGGACGAGGCGGACGCCATGGGCGGGAACCCGTACGTCCTCGAGGTCACTTCCCCCGGCGCCGACCGCCCGCTCACCGAGCCGCGCCATTACCGCCGTGCCGCCGGCCGGCTCATCAAGGCCCAGCTCGCCGAGGGCGGCGAGCTGGTGGCCCGGATCACCGCCGTCGACGACGAGGGTCTCGACCTGGAGGTGCCGGGCGTCAAGGGGCGCAAGCCCACCACCCGCCGTCTCGCCTTCGGCGACATCGCCAAGGCCCGGGTGGAGATCGAGTTCAACCGCAAGGCCGCCGAGAAGAGCGCCGCCGACCAGGGCGGTACGGATGCCGCGGCCGCTGACGACGAGAGCCAGGAGGAGGCGTAGCCGTGGACATCGACATGAGTGCCCTGCGGGGACTGGTACGGGAGAAGGAGATCTCCTTCGATCTGCTGGTCGAGGCGATCGAGGCCGCCCTCCTCATCGCGTACCACCGCACCGAGGGAAGCCGCCGCCACGCGCGCGTGGAGCTGGACCGCAACACCGGCCACGTCACGGTGTGGGCCAAGGAGGACCCAGCCGACCTCGAAGAGGGCGAGGAGCCCCGCGAGTTCGACGACACCCCCTCCGGTTTCGGCCGGATCGCCGCGACCACCGCCAAGCAGGTCATCCTGCAGCGGCTGCGCGACGCCGAGGAGGAGATCACCTTCGGCGAGTACGCGGGCCGCGAGGGCGATGTCGTCACCGGCGTCGTCCAGCAGGGCAAGGACCCCAAGAACGTGCTGGTCGACATCGGCAAGCTGGAGGCCATCCTGCCGGTACAGGAGCAGGTCCCCGGCGAGGACTACGCCCACGGCACCCGGCTGCGCTCGTACGTCGTACGGGTCGCCAAGGGCGTCCGCGGCCCCTCGGTCACGCTCTCGCGCACCCACCCCAACCTGGTGAAGAAGCTGTTCGCCATGGAGGTGCCGGAGATCGCGGACGGCTCGGTGGAGATCGCCGCCATCGCCCGCGAGGCCGGCCACCGCACCAAGATCGCCGTACGGTCCACCCGTTCCGGTCTCAACGCCAAGGGCGCCTGCATCGGCCCGATGGGCGGCCGGGTGCGCGCGGTGATGGCCGAGCTGCAGGGCGAGAAGATCGACATCGTCGACTGGTCGGACGACCCGGCGGAGCTCGTCGCTCACGCGCTGTCACCCGCACGGGTGAGCAAGGTCGAGGTCGTCGACCTCGCCGCGCGCTCCGCCCGCGTCACGGTCCCCGACTACCAGCTGTCGCTGGCCATCGGCAAGGAAGGGCAGAACGCCCGGCTGGCCGCCCGACTCACCGGCTGGCGGATCGACATCCGCCCGGACACCGACCAGCAGCCCGCCGCGGCGTCGGGCGACCAGGGCTGAGCGGCGGGACCGAACCGCGCCGTGTGGCCGAAATGCGCCTGCGGCGGAAATAACGAGTGGCCGTTCCGGCGTCAACCCCATCAGGGTGGCGTCGGTACGGGGAGGTAGACTTGACGTGTCTGGCCGGACGCACATCCGAGCATGCCCTGAGCGAACCTGCGTGGGTTGCCGGGAGCGAGCGGCCAAGGGAGATCTGCTGCGTATCGCGGTGATCGAGGAGGCCTGCGTCCCCGATCCACGCGGTACGCTGCCCGGCCGGGGTGCGTATCTGCACCCCGCCCAGGTCTGTCTCGACCTGGCGGTTCGCCGCCGGGCGTTCTCCCGGGCCTTCCGGGGCCGGGGACCGCTCGACACCACGGCCTTGGGCCGATATATCGAGCAGGTAGCACAGCAGGCAACACCGTAAGAGAACGGCACGGAAAACCGTGCGGTCAGGTACCTCGCGAGTCGGAAGTAGGTCGAGATTGCGATGAGCACTCGATGAGTACGCGATGAGTACGCCCATGAAGTAGCGACGGTCCGGCGGAACCCGGACCTAAAAGGAGCGAAGTGGCTAAGGTCCGGGTATACGAACTCGCCAAGGAGTTCGGGGTTGAGAGCAAGGTCGTCATGGCCAAGCTCCAAGAACTCGGTGAATTCGTACGTTCGGCGTCCTCGACCATCGAGGCGCCGGTTGTGCGCAAGTTGACTGACGCTTTCCAGCAGGGCAACGGCTCCGGCCGTGCCGCAGGTAAGCCTTCCGCGCCCCGCAAGGCGGCGTCCCCCAAGCCGTCCCCCGCCCAGGGTGCGGCTCGTCCGGCTGCCCCCAAGCCCGGCGCGGCGAAGCCCGCCGCCGAGGCGGGCGGTCCCGTAACCCCCGCGGCCCCGGCTTCGGGTCCGCGTCCGACGCCGGGCCCGAAGGCCCCGGCGCCCAAGCCCGCACCGCCCCAGCCGGCGGAGCGGTGAACTCCGGGGAGGCCGGAGCCGCCGGCTGGGCCGGTGCGGGCTTGGGCGCCGGGGCCTTCGGGCCCGGCGTCGGACGCGGACCCGAAGCCGGGGCCGCGGGGGTTACGGGACCGCCCGCCTC
>NZ_LIQY01000287.1 GCF_001418495.1 Streptomyces pathocidini
CCCTTGCGGAACGCCTGCCCGCACCGGAACGGGAACGTGTGCCCACCCGGCGGAACCGGGTGCCCACACCGGGACGGGGACCGATGCACACCGGAACGGTAACCGCGCGCCCGCGCCGGAGGCGGGGGGTCAGACCTCCCGGCGGCCGTCCACGCGGCGCGGAAGCGCCAGGGGGTTCTCGTCGCGCAGCTCCGGAGGGAGCAACGCAGCGGGGGTGGACTGGAAGACCACTGGCCGGAGCCAGCGCTCGATCGCGGTGCCCCCCACCGACGTGGACGTCGACGTCGTCGCCGGGTAGGGCCCGCCGTGGTGCTGCGCGGGCGCCACGGCAACCCCCGTCGGCCACCCATTGACCAGCACCCGCCCCGCCAACGGCGTGACCTCCCCCAGCAGCCGGGCCGCGGACCCACCGCTCTCCGCCGCCTCGTCCTCCCCGAGGTGCACGGTCGCGGTGAGGTTCCCCGGCAGCCGGCCGAGGACGGCCGAGACCTCGGCCTCGTCCTCGTACCGCGCGACCACGGTCACCGGCCCGAAGCACTCCTCCAGCAGCAGCTCGTGGCCCTCCCCGTCGGCGAGCGCGCTCGCGGTGACGGTCAGGAACCCGGCCGCGACCGCGTTCTCACCGCTCTCGCCGGGGGTGACCGGCGACTCGACGCCGGGGAGCGCGGCCCGCGCCCGTACGCCCGCGACGAACGCCTCCCGCATCCGGGAGTCGAGCAGCACGCCCTCCGTGGCGTCGCTCACCGCGGCGGTGAGGGACTTGACGAGCCGGTCACCGGCCTCGCCGGCCGGTGCGAGGACGAGTCCTGGCTTGACGCAGAACTGGCCGACGCCGAGCGTGACGGACCCCGCGAGCCCCGTGCCGATCTGCTCGGCGCGCTCCCCCGCCGCCGCCTCGGTGACGACGACCGGGTTGAGGCTGCCCAGCTCGCCGTGGAAGGGGATGGGGGTGGGGCGGGCGGCGGCGGCGTCGAAGAGCGCGCGCCCACCGCGTACGGAACCGGTGAATCCGGCCGCGGTGACCAGCGGGTGCTTGACCAGCTCGACACCGGACTCGAAGCCGTGCACCAGCCCCACGACGCCCTCGGGCAGGCCGTGCCGGACGGCGGCCCGGCGCAGCACGGAGGCGCAGATCTCGGAGGTTGCCGGGTGGTCGGGGTGCGCCTTGACGACGACCGGGCAGCCCGCGGCCAGCGCGCTGGCGGTGTCGCCGCCGGGCACGGAGAAGGCGAGCGGGAAGTTGCTCGCGGAGTAGACGGCGACGACGCCGAGCGGCACCTTGTAGCGGCGCAGGTCGGGGCGGGGTACGGGCTTCGCCTCGGGGTCCGCGTGGTCGATCAGGATGTCGAGGAACGCGCCCTCGTCCACGGTGTCGGCGAAGCTGCGCAGCTGGAAGGTCGTGCGGGCCAGTTCGCTGGTGAGGCGCCCGGGGCCGAGCGCGGTCTCGGCGTCGGCGGCCTCGATGATGTGCTCGCCCGCCTCGTCGAGGAGGTCCGCGGCGGTGCGGAGGAACGCGGCGCGCACGGTCCGGTCGGCGAGGGCCGGCCGGGCGGCGTGCGCGGCCCGGACCGCGGCGTCGACCTCCTCGGCGGTGGCCTCGACGGCGACCTGCTCACGCTGCTTCCCGGTTCGGGGGTCGACACTCCAGACTGGTGCTGCCACCGGGGGCTCCTCTGTTTGTTTCCGTCTTGCCGCACACAGGAGCCGCGTTCGATATGCTGAACGCTGTCCCTGTCGATGAATGATGAACGCTTCCGGGACTCTATTTCCGGTCGAACAAAGGGGTCAAGGCGATGTCGGATGGCGGGATCCCCGGCGTGCGCCCCACGGAGCACGGGGCCGCCCCCGCGCAGCGGGTCGCCGAGGGCGGCGGCCAGGTCAAGTCCGCCGTGCGGACAGTGGAGTTGCTCGAGTTCTTCGCCGGCCGGCCGGGCATGCACAGCCTGGCCGCGGTCCAGGAAGCCGTCGGCTACCCCAAGTCCAGCCTCTACATGCTGCTGCGCACACTGGTCGAGCTGGGCTGGGTGGAGACGGACGCGACCGGCACGCGCTACGGCATCGGCGTGCGCGCGCTGCTCGTCGGCACCTCGTACATCGACGGCGACGAGGTGGTGGCCGCCGCCCGGCCGACCCTGGACCGGCTGTCGGACGACACCACGGAGACCATCCACCTCGCCCGCCTGGACGGAACGAGCGTGGTCTACCTCGCCACCCGCCAGTCCCAGCACTACCTGCGCCCGTTCACCCGCGTCGGCCGCCGCCTCCCGGCCCACTCCACCTCCCTGGGCAAGGCGCTGCTGGCCACGCACTCCGACGAGCAGGTCCGCAAGATGCTCCCGGAGACCCTGGCGCGCCTCACGGAGCACACCACCACCGACCGCGAGAAGCTCATCGAGGAGCTGGCCCTCATCCGCGAACAGGGCTACGCGGTGGACCGCGAGGAGAACACGGTGGGCCTGCGCTGCTTCGGCGTCGCCATCCCCTACCGCACCCCGGCCCGCGACGCCATCAGCTGCTCGGTGCCGGTGGCCCGGCTGACCCCGGCGCACGAACAGAGCATCAAGGACGCGCTGTTCGACGCCCGGGACCGGCTGACCCTGGCGACCCGCCACCTCTGAGTCCCCTCCTCGCACCGCCTCACCCCTCGCGAGCGCGCACTCCCTCGCCGCCTTCGCCGCCGCCTCCGGCCCCACCCGGATACGGGAAGCGGCGGCGGACGAAGCCGAAGGCGAGGGTGGAGCGGGGTCGCCGAGTCGTCGGCTCGGGGGATCTCGCGGTCGAGCGTGGTCATGGGCGCCTCCTGATCCGTCCACCGGGAAAGCCAGCGTAGGACGCGCCACTGACATTCGGGAGTCGGATAGGGCGGGCTCCACGACGATGGGGCGGGGCTCCCCGACGAGACGCCCCGGCGCGCGCCCCTACAGCTCCGCGAGCGCCCGGCGGGCCGCCTCCAGGTCACCGTCGGAGGCCAACCCGGCGTGGTAGAGCCGGAGTTCGTTCGCACCCAGGGACCGGGCGTGGCGGGCGTCGGCGGCCAGGGTGGCCGGACTGCCGCCCATGCCGGAGACGACGATGAAGTTGGCGGCCAGGGTGGCGCGTTCCCCCAAGCGCTCCGCGAACGGGGCCAAGACGGCGGCCCGTTCGGCCTCGGGCCCGGTGCAGGGCACCACGGCCCCGTCCGCGTGGGCGAGGAGCCCGGCCGGGTCCACGCCCGCGTTGGCGCCGCAGCGGTGCGCGGCCGGGTCGGCGTGCAGCAGCACGCGGAAGTCCGGTCCCGCGGCGGCGCGTACGGCGGCGACGGCCGCCTCCTGGAGGCCCCGGGCCACGTCGTCGCGCCACGCGCGCGTGGCACCGGCCAGGTCGGCCCCGAGGAGCTTCTCGACCTCGGCCCACTCACCCGCGCGGTCACCGGGCCCCGGCTCCGACCGCCCGGACCACAGCGGCTCCAGGGCGCGCTGGACGGCCCCCCGCAGCCGCTCGGGGTCGGCGCCCGCCGCCGCGTAGCCCTCCCGGCACACCTCGCAGAAGCACAGCGACATCAGGTACTGGCCGGCGCCGCCCAGCGCCACCCCGGCGATCTTGTCGTGGGCGTGCAGATGGGCGAGCCCGTACCAGCCGCAGGACTCCAGCTCCGCCCCGCGCGCCCCGGGCCGTACGGCGGCCTCGGCGGCCAGCGCCACCACGTACTCCCGCACCTCGGGGCGGGCGACGCACGGCGCCCACGGGTAGCGGTCGCCGTAGGCGTTGCGGACCGAGGTGTCCGGATGGTCGGCGCCGAGGCGGGAGTTGTGGGCGAGGACCACCCAGGAGTGCACTTCGAGCCCTGCCCCGGCGAGCGCCGCGGCGGCCTCGCCGTACGGGTCCTCGCCGAGCACCCAGTGCTGCGCGTACGGGCGCAGGGCCCGGCCCGACCAGCGCGCCTCGTCCGGCGGGTAGAGGACGGCGGAGTGCTCGGCGGTGACGATCCGGTGCCTGGGGTGGCGGGGGGTCAACGCGCGCGTGGAGTGGTACGCGGCGGCGAGCGTGACCTGCTGGACGCCGAGACGGGCGACGCGGTCGGGGGCGGCCGGGTCGCCGACGACGTCCCAGGGGTAGAGGAAGGCGGAGGCGCGCACGGGTCAGGCCACCTCCACCAGGGCCATGCCCCGCTCGATCAGCGCGGCCAGTTCCCTGACGTGGGCGGGGGTCGGCTCGCTGAGCGGCGGCCGGACCTCCCCCACGTCCAGGCCGCGCAGCCGCACCCCCGCCTTGACGAGTGAAACGGCGTAGCCGCGGCCCTGGTTGCGGAGTTCGACCAGGGGCTTGTAGAAGCCGTCCAGCAGCCGGTTCACGGTCACGTCGTCGCCGGAGACCAGCGCCTTGTGGAAGGCGAGGGCGATCTCGGGGGCGAAGCAGAAGACGGCCGAGGAGTAGAGCAGGACGCCGATGCCTCGGTAGGCGGGGCCGGTGAGCTCGGCGGTGGGCAGGCCGTTGAAGTAGCGGAAGCCGCGGCCGGGCAGTTCGGTGCGGACGGCGCTGATGATCCGCTGCATCCTGTCGAGGTCGCCCAGGCCGTCCTTGAGGCCGATGATCCGCGGGTGGCGGGCGAGTTCGACGACGGTGGCCGGCTCGAAGACGGCGTTGTCCCGCTGATAGACGATCAGGTCGAGCGCGGTGGCCTCGGCGAGCGCGGTGTAGTGGCGCAGCAGGCCCCGCTGGTCGGGGACGACGAGGTAGGGCGGCAGGGCCAACAGCCCGTCGGCGCCCGCTTCCTGGGCCACGCGCGCGTATGTCACGGCGAGCGCGGTGCCGTATCCGGTGCCCGCGACCACGGGCACCCGGCAGGCCGCCTCCTCGACGGCGGCGGTGACGCAGCGCCCGTACTCCTCGGTGTCCAGCGCGTGGAACTCGCCGGTGCCGCAGGCGACGAACACGGCGCCCGCGCCCGCCTCCACTCCGTTGCGGACGTGGGCGCGGAAGGCCTCCAGGTCGAGCCCGCCGTCGGGCCCGTAGGCGGTCACGGGGAAGAACAGCAGGCCGTCGAGGCGCTCGGCGAGTGCGGCTGAGGTCACGGGCTCTCCCGGGGTGGGCATGCGCTCGTACACGAGCCTGATCGGTGTCTATATTTCTGAACATCGCCCACGCTACGGGCCCCGCTCTTGGCAGGTCAAGGCCGGTGAACCCCATTCCGGAGCGGATTCCCGCACCCAGCCCCGCCCTTGACGGAGATCGGCGGCGCTCTTAGCTTGACCCCGAGCCGTCCACGCATGTGAATCCCGTCTACGCACAAGTCGGTTGCGCGCGTTGCCCGTTGAGCCGCTCGTTCACGTCGTCCGTTTGAGCCGCCCGTTTGCGTCGCCCGTTGAGGAGACCCCGATGCCCGCTCCCCGCACCGTTCTGCTCACCGGCGCCGCCGGCGGCCTCGGCACGCTGATGCGCGAACGGCTCCCCGGATACGGCTACGAGCTGCGCCTGCTCGACCTGCTGCCGATCGAGGGCGAGCCCGACGCGATCACCGCCGACCTGGCCGACACGGACGCGCTGCGCGCGGCCGTGCGCGGAGTCGACGCGATCATCCACTTCGCGGGCATCTCCCTGGAGTCCACCTTCGAGAAGATCCTGCGAGCCAACATCCAGGGCACGTACAACCTTTACGAGGCAGCGCGCGCCGAGGGCGTACGCCGGATCGTCTTCGCCTCCAGCAACCACGCCGTGGGCTTCACCCCCCGGCCGACCGGCGACGACCCGCTCATCCCGATCGACACCCCGCGCCGCCCGGACACCTACTACGGCCTCTCCAAGGGTTTCGGCGAGGATCTGGCGTCCCTCTACTGGGACCTGCACGGCATCGAGACCGTCTCCATCCGCATCGGCTCCTGCTTCCCCGAGCCCACCTCGGTCCGGATGCTGTCGGTCTGGATGAGCCCGGACGACGGCGCCCGGCTGCTGCACGCCGCGCTGACCGCCGAGGACGTCCGGCACACCGTCGTCCACGGCAGCTCGGCCAACACCCGGCTGTGGTGGGACCTCTCGAGCGCCCGCGCGCTGGGGTACGAGCCGCAGGACGACTCCGAGCCGTACGCGGCGAAGCTCATCGCCGAGCAGGGCGAACTGGAGCCCGGGAACCCGGCCCACGCCCACCTCGGCGGCCCGTTCTGCACGACCCCGCCGATCTGGCCGCACTGAGCCCGCGCCCCTCGGGGCCTCCGCCTGCCCCCCGGGCCTCCGGAGGAATGCCAGGAGGCTCCGAGGAATGTCGGGAGCAGAGGAATGTCAGGAGTAATGGAACTGCAAAGCGGCGCCGCTCGTTACCCACGACATGACAGCGATGACTCCCGGCTCGAACCTCCCCCTCCCCGCCACCCGCGTGGCGGTGGACGTGGCCGCGCCCGTACGGCTCGACGTGTCGGGCCTGCTGCTCACCGGCTCCGGCAAGGTGCGCTCCGACGACGACTTCATCTTCTACAACCAGCCGTCGGGCCCCGGTGTCACCTACCGGTCGGGCGGTGGCACGGCCCCTGACGCGATCATCGTGGACACCACGGGCGTGCCCGCCGACATCGAGCGGATCGTGGTCACCGCGAGTCCCGACGCGGCGGGCCAGACCTTCTCCGGCATCGAGCCGACCGCGACCGTCCGCAATGCCGACGACGGCTCCGTGATCGCCGCCTTCACCCCGCCGCAGCTGGGCACCGAGACGGCGCTGGTGATCGTGGAGGTGTACCGGCGCGGCGGCGCGTGGAAGGTACGCGCGGTCGGGCAGGGGTACGCCAACGGCCTGGCCGGGAT
>NZ_LIQY01000288.1 GCF_001418495.1 Streptomyces pathocidini
CGCCGAGGCCGTCCAGCCCCCGCACCCGTATCCGTGCCCCTCGGCCACGACCTCCGGCTGCCCGCCCAGCAGACCCCGCAGATCCGCCGCCACATATGTGGGACGGTGCTGCGGCGGCGCGGCCAGGAGGCGGGCAGCGCCGGTCACACCCGTCAGCACCAGCAGCGAGTCCACCCCGCCCCCGTGCGCGCCCTCGATGTCGGTGTCCAGCCGGTCCCCGACGACCAGCGGCCGCCGCGCGCCGGTGCGCAGGATCGTTTCGCGGTGCATCGGGGGCAGCGGCTTGCCCGCGGCCTGCGGCTCGGCGCCCGTGGCCAGCCGTACGACCTCCACGGCCGCGCCGTTGCCCGGGGCGATGCCGCGCCCGCTCGGGATCGTCAGGTCCAGGTTGGAGGCGAACCACGGCACGCCTCGCGCCACCGCGTAGCAGGCCTCCGCGAATCGCCCCCACCGCAGGTCAGGCCCGCCGTAGCCCTGCACGACGGCCGCCGGGTCGTCGTCCGCCGACTCCACCGGCTCCAGCCCCCGCTCGCGCAGCGCGACCCGCAGCCCCTCCCCGCCGACCACCAACACCCGTGATCCCGCGGGGACTTGCTCGGCGATCAGCCGGGCCACCGCCTGCGCCGAGGTGATCACGTCCGCCGCCTCGGCGGGCACTCCCAGCTCCGTCAGGTGCTCGGCGACGGCCGCCGGTGTCCGGGCCGCGTTGTTTGTCACGTACGCCAGGTGCATACCGCCGTTCCGCGCCGCGGCCAGCGACTCGACCGCGTACTCGATGGCCCGGCCCCCCGCGTAGACGACCCCGTCCAGGTCGAGCAGGGCCGTGTCGTACGCCTCGCCCAGCGGCCGCGCGCTCGCGTCCGTACGGGTCCGGACACGGGGCTGTCGGCTCATTTCGATCGCTCCTCTTTCGCCTGCTGTCCCCCGATCATCCCGCATCACCGCAGGCCGCATAGCATGCCCCAATGACCACATCTGGGCCCGCGAGCACCCGCAACCGCGACGGTTCGCACCCCGGCGGCCTGCGGCTCTCGCCATTCCGTGGGCTGCGCTACGACCCTGAACGGGTCGGCGGCCTGGCCGCCGTGACCTCCCCGCCCTACGACGTGGTGGTCCGGCCGGAGGGCCTGCGCCATCTCGAGACCGCCGACCCCTACAACATCGTCCGGCTGATCCTCCCTCAGGCCCCGACCCCCGCCGCCCGCCACCGGCAGGCCGCCGAAACGCTCCGCCGCTGGCAGGCGCAGGGCGTGCTGGCCGCCGACCCGGAACCGGCGTTGTACGTGTACGAGCAGCGCAGCGGCGATCTGCTGCAGCGCGGGCTCATCGGGGCCCTGCGGCTCAGCCCGGCCGAGGACGGCATCGTCCTGCCGCACGAGGGCGTCATGCCCGACATCGTCGAGGACCGCGCCGCGCTGATGCGCGAGACCGCGGCCAACCTCGAACCCCTGCTGCTCAGTTACCGCGGCGAGGGCACCGCGGTGGGGGCCACCGCCGTGATCGAGCGCACCGTCGGCCGCCCACCGCTCCTGGCCACGACCACCGAGGACGGGTTCAGCCATCGACTGTGGGCCGTGACCGATCCGGCCGAACTCGCCGAGATCGACGCGGACCTGGCCCAGCGGCAGGCCCTGATCGCCGACGGCCACCACCGCTGGGCGACCTACCTGCGGCTGCGCGCCGAGCACGCGGGCCCCGGCCCCTGGGACCACGGCCTGGTCCTGCTGGTCGACACCGCCCGCTACCCCCTCCGCGTACGCGCCATCCACCGGCTGCTCCGCCAACTCCCGGTCGCGGACGCGCTCTCGGCACTGGAGGGCTCGTTCCGGGTGCGTGACCTGGAGGGCGGGCTTCCGCAGGCGCTCGACGCACTCGCCTCCGCCTCTGCCTCTGCCACCGGCACCGACACCGCCTCCGAGAGGGGCGGCAACGCGTTCGTCCTGGCGGGCGACGGCGCCTTCCACCTGATCGATCGCCCGGACCCCGAACTCCTCGCCCGTACGATCCCTTCGGGCCTGCCGGAGGCCTGGCGCACCCTGGACGCGACCGTCCTGCACTCCGCCCTGCTGGAGCATGTCTGGCAGGTCCCGGACGGCCCCGAGCACATCGGCTACATCCACGACGTCACCGCCGCCGTCGAACACGCCGAACGACACGGCGGAACGGCGGTCCTGATGCACCCGGTCCGCGAGGATGTCGTACGCGAACTCGCCCAGCAGGGCGTCACGATGCCCCGCAAGTCCACCTCCTTCGGCCCGAAACCGGCCACGGGGCTGGTGCTGCGGAGTCTGGAACTGGACTGACCGGGCCGGGCCGACCAGAGCTGTGTGACGGCTTGCCATCGGCCTGATGTCGGCCTGATGTTGGCCTGAACTCCACCTGTTGGGCCTGAAACGCCGAGAGGGCGGAACCCCGTTGCCCGGGTTCCGCCCTCTCGTCATACCAGAGCGCCGCGGCTCAGCAGAGCTCAGCCCTCGCCGCGCTCGGCCTCCTCGCCGGAGCCCTTCGCGGACTCGTCGGGCACCTCGGCCTCGACGGCGTCGGCCTCGGCTTCAGCCTCGGCGGGCTCTTCGACCTGCTCCTGGACCTCGGCTTGTCCCTGGACCTCGGCTTGCTCCTGGACCTCGTCCGCAGCCGGCTCGTCGCCCTCGCCCGACTCCTCATCGGAACCGGCAAGGCCCGATGCGGCGGGACTCACGTCGGCGTCCGCCTCCGCAGGAACTTCGTCCATCTCGGCGTCCCCTTCCGCAGAAGCTTGCTCAACCTCGGCGGACTCGTGGTCGAACGCGTCCGTGAACTCGATCCCGTCCAGTTCGGCGAGCCGGTCCGAGGCATCCGTCGTACCGCCCTGGTCGGCCTCGAGCGCCTTGGCGAACCAGTCGCGCGCCTCGTCCTCACGACCGACCGCGAGCAGGGCGTCGGCGTACGCGTAGCGCAGCCGCGCCGTCCACGGCTGGATGGAGTTCGACGCCAACTCGGAGCTCTGCAACGTCACGACGGCCGCGTCGGCCTGCCCCATGTCGCGCCGCGCCCCGGCCGCCACGAGCCGCATCTCGACCTGCCCGGCGCGGTCCAGCTTCTGCACCTCCGGCTCACCGGCCATGGCCAGCGCCCGCTCGGGCCGGCCCATGCCCCGCTCGCAGTCAGCCATCACCGGCCACAGCTCCACGGAACCCGTCATCCGGCGAGCCGCCCGGAACTCGGCCAGCGCCTCCGCGTACTTTCCCGTGCCGTACGAGGCGAACCCGGCGGCCTCGCGCACGCCCGCCACGCGCGAGGCGAGCCGCAGCGCGATGCGCGAGTACGCGTACGCCTGCTCCGGGTCCTCGTCCAGCAGCTTTCCCACCATGACGAGATTCCGGGCCACGTCGTCGGCGAGCGTCTTCGGCAGGCTCATCAGCTCCTGCCGCACGCTCTTGTCGATCTCGTCGCCGGTCACGTCCTCGGGAATCGGCAGCCGCCTGACCGGCTCCCGCTCACGCTCCCCACGCCCCCGGTCGTCACGACGTCCATAGCCACCACCGGCCCGATCATCCCGACGTCCATAGCCACCACCGGCCCGATCATCCCGACGTCCATAGCCACCACCGGCCCGATCATCCCGACGTCCGTAACCGCCGCCGGCCCGATCGTCACGACGCCCATAACCACCACTAGGCCGATCGTCCCGACGCCCGTAACCGCCGGACCGCTCATCGCGCCCACGGCCGCCGAAGTCACCGCGCGGACGATCGTGCGAGCGCTCGTCCCGCCCGTGCCCGCCGCCCTGCCCGTACGGCCGCCGCCCACCGCGCTCATCACGGCCACGGTCATCGCGCCCACGATCGCGGTCGTCGCGCCCACGGAACCCACCGCGCTCGTCATCGCGCCGCGGCGCGCGCGTCCGGTCGTCGCGCTGGAACCCACCACGGCCGCGATCCCGGTCGTCATCCCGCCGGAACCCTCGCGGACGGTCGTCCCGCCCACGGTCCCGATCATCCCGCCCGCGATCCCGGTCACGGTCACGGTCCCGGTCGTCGCGGCGGTACGAGGGCCGCTCATCACGCCGGAAGGAGGAACCCTTGTCATCACGCCGGTACGAGGGCCGATCGTCCCGACGCTGGAAACCACCACGGTCGTCACGCCGACCGTCACGGCGATCGTCGTCTCGACGGAATCCTCCGCGGTCGCGGTCACGATCCCCACCACGATCCCCACCACGGTCGTCACGCCGGTTGTCTCGCCCACGGAAGCCACCGCGATCACGATCGCGGTCGTCATCCCGCCGCGGTCCCCGGTCGAAGCGCCGGTCGTCGCGCTGGAACCCACCACGGCCGCGATCCCGGTCGTCATCCCGCCGGAACCCTCGCGGACGGTCGTCCCGCCCACGGTCCCGATCATCCCGCCCGCGATCCCGGTCACGGTCACGGTCCCGGTCGTCGCGGCGGTACGAGGGCCGCTCATCACGCCGGAAGGAGGAACCCTTGTCATCACGCCGGTACGA
>NZ_LIQY01000289.1 GCF_001418495.1 Streptomyces pathocidini
GGTGGGCGGGGCGCGCCCCGACGGCTTCCACGACCTGGCGAACGTCTTCCTGGCGGTGGGCCTGTACGACGTGGTCACGGTCCGCCCGGCGGACGCCCTGCGGGTGACGGTGTCGGGGGCCGACGCGGACCAGGTCCCGGCGGACGGTACGAACCTGGCGGCCCGGGCCGCCGAACTCCTCGCCTCCCGGCGGGGATTGGCGCCGAATGTGGAGATCCACATCGCCAAGGACATCCCGGTCGCCGGGGGCATGGCCGGCGGCAGCGCCGACGCGGCGGGAGCGCTGGTCGCGTGCGACGCGCTGTGGGGGACGGGCTGCTCGCGCGAGGAACTCCTCGCCCTCTGCGCCGAGTTGGGCAGCGATGTGCCGTTCAGCCTGGTGGGCGGGGCGGCGCTGGGGCGCGGCCGCGGGGAGCGGCTG
Organism: Streptomyces pathocidini; assembly: GCF_001418495.1. Classification (GTDB taxonomy): domain Bacteria; phylum Actinomycetota; class Actinomycetes; order Streptomycetales; family Streptomycetaceae; genus Streptomyces; species Streptomyces pathocidini. The sequence continues at coordinate 422 of NZ_LIQY01000289.1, forward strand.
ACGCCGCTGGAGGTGGGCGGCGCGTTCCACTGGGTGTTCGCGATGGCGGACGGAGGGCTGTCGACGCCGGCGGTCTACCGCGAGTGCGACCGGCTGCGCGCGGAGTGCGGGCGCGGTGCGGACGTCGGCTCCGTCCCGGCGCCGGAGCCGTCTCCCGCGCTGCTGGACGCGCTCGCGGAGGGGGATCTCGCCGCGCTCGCCTCCGCGATCATGGCCGGCGGTACGAGCAACGACCTCCAGGCCGCCGCGCTCTCCCTCCGCCCCTCCCTGGCGGACACCCTCGTCGCCGGCGAGAAGGCGGGCGCGATGGCGTCCCTGGTCTCCGGCTCGGGCCCGACCTGCGCGTTCCTGACCCGGGACGAGCCCGCGGCCAAGGCCTTGGCGGAAGCCCTGACCGCCACCCGCACCTGCCGCACAGCCCGAGGAGCCCCGTCCCCAGCCCCAGGCGCGACCCTCCTGTAGGCCCACGGACACCGGGGGGCCCGCGGCGCCCTATACGCTGGTAGGTCGATCCTCCTCGGATGGGGGGACGCCCCTCGTACAGGAGTGAAATGGCCGTCAACCTGGTCAACGTCGAGACCGCCGGCAAGACGTACGGCACCCGCGCGCTCCTGGACCGCGTATCCCTCGGCGTCAACGAGGGCGATCGCATCGGCGTCGTCGGCCGCAACGGGGACGGCAAGACGACCCTGATCCGCATCCTCGCCAAGCTGGAGACCCCCGACACCGGCCGGATCACCCACGCCGGCGGCCTCCGCCTCGGTGTCCTCACCCAGCACGACTCGCTCGACCCGGCCGCCACCATCCGCCACGAGGTGGTCGGCGACCTCGCCGACCACGAGTGGGCGGGCGACGCCCGCGTCCGCGACATCATCACCGGCCTCTTCGGCGGCCTGGACCTGCCCGGCTTCGCCGAGGGCCTGGACACGGTGATCGGCCCGCTGTCCGGCGGCGAGCGCCGCCGCATCGCGCTCGCCAAGCTGCTGATCGCCGACCAGGACCTGATCGTCCTGGACGAGCCCACCAACCACCTCGACGTCGAGGGCATCGCCTGGCTCGCCGCCCACCTGCGCGTCCGCCGCTCGGCGCTCGTGGTCGTCACCCACGACCGCTGGTTCCTGGACCAGGTCTGTACGCGCATGTGGGACGTGCAGCGCGGCGCGGTGCACGAGTACGAGGGCGGCTACTCCGACTACGTCTTCGCCCGCGCCGAGCGCGAGCGCATCGCCGCCACCGAGGAGGCCAAGCGCCAGAACCTGATGCGCAAGGAGCTGGCGTGGCTGCGGCGCGGCGCCCCGGCCCGTACGAGCAAGCCCCGGTTCCGCATCGAGGCCGCCAACGAGCTGATCGCGGACGTGCCGCCGCCGCGGGACACCGCGGAGCTGATGAGGTTCGCGAACTCCCGCCTCGGCAAGACGGTCTTCGACCTGGAGAACGTCATGGTCCAGGCGGGCCCGAAGGTGCTGCTGAAGCATCTGACCTGGCAGCTCGGACCGGGCGACCGCATCGGCCTGGTGGGGGTGAACGGCGCGGGCAAGACCTCGCTGCTGCGCGCGATGGAGCGGGCGGCCCGGACGGACGGGGAGGTTCAGCCCGCGGCGGGCCGGGTCGTCGTCGGCAAGACGGTGAAGCTGGCCTACCTCTCGCAGGAGGTGGCCGAACTCGACCCGTCCTGGCGGGTGTTGCAGGCCGTCGAGCAGGTGCGGCAGCGTGTCGACCTCGGCAAGGGCCGGGAGCTGACGGCCTCGCAGCTGTGCGAGAAGTTCGGCTTCACCAAGGAGAAGCAGTGGACGCCGGTCGGGGACCTGTCGGGCGGTGAGCGGCGGCGGCTGCAGATCCTGCGCCTGCTGATGGACGAGCCGAACGTCCTGTTCCTCGACGAGCCGACCAACGACCTCGAC
>NZ_LIQY01000029.1 GCF_001418495.1 Streptomyces pathocidini
CAATAACCCCCGGGCCCCAACTGCCCCCGTTAGCCGTCCAGTTCCTGGATTGTCGCGTTGGACGGGGACTGGTGGGACTGGAGGTCCCGGGCGACCGCTTCCGCGTCGCGGAGGGCTCGTACGGAGTTCTGCCAGGTGAGCTTCGCCAGGTCGGCGGTCGACCAGCCGCGGGTGAGGAGTTCGGCGATCAGGTTGGGGTAGCCGGCCACGTCGTCCAGCCCGGAGGGCGTGAACGGCGTGCCGTCGTAGTCGCCGCCGATGCCGATGTGGTCGACCCCGGCGACCTCCCGCATGTGGTCGAGGTGGTCGGCGACCGTCGACGCGGTGGCGACCGGGCGCGGGTTCGCCTCCTCGTACTCCCGCTGGACCTTGAGCGCCTCCGGGGTGGTGTCGAGCGGGTGCAGCCCGCGGGCGCTCATGTTGGCGTCCGCGCCCTGGGTCCACTCGATGGCCGCGGGGAGGATGAACTTCGGCACGAACGTCACCATCGCCACCCCGCCGTTGCCCGGCAGCTGCGCCAGCACGTCGTCCGGCACGTTGCGCACGTGGTCGCAGACGGCCCGCGCCGAGGAGTGCGAGAAGATCACCGGCGCCGAGCTCGCGCGCAGCGCGTCCCGCATCGTGTCGGCGGACACGTGGGAGAGGTCGACCAGCATGCCCGTACGGTTCATTTCGCGGACGACCTGCTGCCCGAACCGGGTCAGCCCGTCCGCGACCGGCTCGTCGGTCGCGGAGTCCGCCCACGGGTTGTTGTCGTTGTGGGTGAGCGTCATGTAGCGGACGCCCAGGGCGTGCAGCGCGCGCAGTGTGGCCAGCGAGCAGTTGATGCTGTGCCCGCCTTCGGCCCCCATCAGGGAGGCGATACGGCCCTCGGCGCGCGCCGCCTCCATGTCGTCCGCGGTGAGCGCCCGCCGCAGGTCGCGCGGGTGGCGCTCGATCAACTGCGCCACGCAGTCGACCTGTTCGAGCGTGGCGCTGACCGCCTCGTCCCCGGCCAGGTCGGAGGGGACGTACACGGACCAGAACTGCGCGCCGACCCCGCCGGCCCGCAACCGCGGGATGTCGGTGTGCAGGTTGGCACTCTGGTCGGCGGCAATGTCGAGCCGGTCGAGGTCGTAGCGGACCTGCGCGCGCAGCGCCCACGGCAGGTCGTTGTGGCCGTCCACCACGGGGTGGGCAGCGAGGAGTTCGCGGGCCTGCGCCAAATATGCGCGAGCCTGCGCCAAGTGCTCGGACATTGTGGTGACTCCCTCTCGCCTGCCGACCGGACTGCCGGTGGCCGTCCGCCCGTCGGGACAGCTCGGCCGCCGGTCCGAACCCTAACCTCCCTCAGACGGCCGGTCGCGGACCGGGCGCTCCCGGGGCACCGTGGCCGAGGGCGCCGACCCTCGGAGGCGGCCGGTGGAGGCGGCCGGTGGAGGAAGCGGAGGCGGCCGACGGCGACCGGTAGAGGAAGCAGAGGCAACCAGCGGCAGCCGGTGGAGGAAGGCGGAGGCGGCCGGAGCCGGAGCCGCCTTCGACGGCGGCTAGTGGCCGAAGCCAGAGCCGGAGGCTAGTGGCCGAAGCCGAAGCCGGCGCTGCCCTCGACCTTGGCCCGCAGCCGCTTGCCCTTCTCCGTCGCCTGCTCGTTCAGCTCGCCCTGGAACTGCCGCATCCGGCCGAGGAGTTCGTCGTCGCCCGCGGCCAGGATCCGTACCGCCAGCAGGCCCGCGTTGCGGGCGCCCGCGACCGAGACGGTGGCGACCGGCACCCCGGCGGGCATCTGGACGATGGACAGCAGGCTGTCCATCCCGTCCAGGTGCTTCAGCGGCACCGGCACGCCGATCACCGGCAGCGGCGTCACAGAGGCGAGCATGCCCGGCAGGTGGGCCGCGCCGCCCGCGCCCGCGATGATCGCCTTGAGCCCTCGGCCCGCGGCCTGTTCGCCGTACGCGACCATCTCGCGCGGCATGCGGTGCGCGGAGACGACGTCGACCTCGTACGGCACCTCGAACTCCTCGAGGGCCTTGGCCGCGGCCTCCATGACGTGCCAGTCGGAGTCGGAACCCATGACGATGCCGACGACGGGGCTGGTCATCCGGGGCTCGCTCATTCGGTGATCGTCCCTCGCAGGTAGTCGGCGGCGTGCCGGGCGCGCTCGCGCACCTCGGCCAGGTCGTCGCCGTACACGGTGACGTGCCCGACCTTGCGGCCCGGCTTCACGTCCTTGCCATACATGTGGATCTTCAACTGCGGGTCGCGGGCCATGCAGTGCAGATACGCCGCGTACATGTCGGGGTAGTCGCCGCCGAGCACATTGGCCATCACGGTCCAGGGCGCGCGCGGCCGCGGGTCGCCCAGCGGCAGGTCGAGCACGGCCCGCACGTGGTTGGCGAACTGGGAGGTGACGGCGCCGTCCTGGGTCCAGTGGCCGGAGTTGTGCGGGCGCATCGCCAGCTCGTTGACCAGGATGCGGCCGTCGCGGGTCTGGAACAGCTCGACGGCCAGATGCCCGACCACGCCCAGCTCCTCGGCCACGGTCAGCGCCAGCTCCTGCGCTTGGAGGGAGAGTTCCTCGGGCAGGTCGGGCGCGGGCGCGATCACGGTGTCGCACACGCCGCCGACCTGGATGGACTCCACGACGGGGTATGTGACGGCCTGGCCGTGCGGGGACCGTACGACGTTGGCGGCAAGCTCCCGTACGAAGTCGACCTTCTCCTCGGCGAGCACGGGCACGCCCGCGCGGAAGGGCTCGGCCGCCTCCTCCGCGGTCTCCACGACCCACACGCCCTTGCCGTCGTAGCCGCCGCGCACCGTCTTGAGGACGACGGGGAAGCCGTCCCCCTCGGCGGCGAAGCGGACGACGTCGGCCGGATCGGCGACGATCCGGTGGCGCGGGCAGGGCACCCCGATCGCGTCGAGTCTGGCCCGCATCACGCCCTTGTCCTGCGCGTGCACCAGGGCATCGGGCCCTGGGCGTACGGGGATGCCCTCCGCCTCCAGGGCCCGCAGGTGTTCGGTCGGGACGTGCTCGTGATCGAAGGTGATCACATCGCAGCCTTGTGCGAACGCACGAAGGGTGTCGAGATCGCGGTAGTCGCCCACGACGACGTCCGCGACGACCTGCGCAGCGGAGTCCTGCGGGGTGTCACTGAGCAGCTTGAACTTCAGGCCGAGGGGGATGCCCGCCTCGTGGGTCATGCGGGCGAGCTGACCGCCGCCGACCATGCCGACTACCGGGAATGTCACCTGCCCAGGGTATCCGGCCTCCAGGACCGCCCTGCCCCGCCCTTTGGTCGATCCTCCATATAAGCGGGGAGCGTCCATCGCGGTGTCGGCCGGTCACGCGAAGATGCCCTGGTTAGCATGAGCAGCCCGGGCAACCGCGGATACGTGCCGACAGTCCGTGCCGACAGTCCGAGTCGACAGCCATCGCCCACCGTCGCCGACAACGGAGCCACACGATCACTATGAGTGAACGGCGCACACTACGTTCGCGGTTGCGGCAGCTGACCCGCGAGCTGGCCAAGTTCGGGACCGTGGGCGCCGTCGGCTTCCTGGTCAACTTCGTCGTCTTCAACCTGTGCGTGCACTGGATCGGCCTGGCCGTGGTGCGCTCCGGGGTCATCGCCACGATCGTGGCCATCGGCACGAACTACCTCGGCAACCGCCACTGGACCTACCGCGACTGCGACAAGTCCCGGCGCAGCCGGGAGCTGACCCTCTTCCTGCTCTTCAGCGGCATCGGCCTGGTCATCGAGAACGGCATCCTGGCGCTGTCGCACTACGGCTTCGGCTTCACCTCGACCGTCGCCGACAACATCGCGAAGAACGTCATCGGCCTCGGCATCGGCACGGTGTTCCGCTTCTGGTCCTATCGCACCTGGGTGTTCAAGGCGCTGCCCGCGCCCGCGGCCGAGTCCGCGGAGGATCTCGTACGGGTCGGGGGCCCCGGGAACCAGGTACGGGCCGGTGGCCAGAAGAACCAGGTACGGGCCGGTGGCCGGGGGGACCAGGTCAACCGCCCGCGGTAGCCCGGGGGTCGGGCTCCCCCGCCTCCGCCTCCCGGCTCAGGAAGAGCGCGAAGACCGGCGGCCGCTGCTGGAGGAGTTCGAGCCGCCCGCCGTCCGCCTCGGCCAGGTCCCGGGCCACGGCCAGACCCAGCCCGGTGGAGTTCCGGCCGCTGACCGTGCGCTCGAAGACCCGCGCGCCCAGGTCGGGCGACACTCCGGTGCCCTCGTCGGTGACCTCGACCACGACCTGGTTGCCGGTGACGCGGGTGCGGATGGCGACCGTTCCGGCGCCGTGCATCAGCGAGTTCTCGATCAGGGTGGCCAGCACCTGGGCGACCGCGCCCGGGGTGCCGACCGCCCGCAGCGCCTTCTTGCCGGAGCGGACGATGGCCCGGCCCGCGCTGCGGTAGGCCGGCCGCCACTCCTCGATCTGCTGCTTGACGATCTCGTCGAGGTCGAAGTCGATGGCCGAACCGGTGCGCGGGTCACGGGAGTTGGTGAGCAGCCGCTGGACGACGTCGGTGAGCCGCTCGACCTGCCCGAGGGCGATCGTCGCCTCCTCCTTCACCGTCTCCGGGTCGTCGGTGACGGTGATCTCCTCCAGCCGCATGGACAGCGCGGTCAGCGGCGTACGCAGCTGGTGGGAGGCGTCGGCGGCCAGCCGCCGCTCAGCGGTCAGCATCCGCCCGATCCGCTCGGCGCTGGCGTCCAGCACGTCCGCGACCCGGTCCAGCTCCGGCACCCCGTATCTGCGGTGGCGCGGGCGCGGGTCGCCCGAGCCCAGCCGCTCGGCGGTCTCGGCGAGGTCGGTGAGCGGCGCGGTCAGCCGGTGCGCCTGGCGTACGGCGAGGAGTACGGCCGCCACGACGGCGAGCAGCGCGACCGCGAGGATGATCAGCAGGGTGCGGCCGATCTCCTCGCTGACGGTCGCCGCGGACTCCTGGACCGTGACGGTCTCGCCCTCCTCGCCGCGCTCCCGCGCCTGGATCACGTCACCCGGGGGCTTCTCCCCGACCTCGATGGGCGGGCGGCCGGGCAGCTCGATCCGGGCGTACCGGTCCGGGGTGATCTGGTCGGCCAGCACATCGGGGCTGACCCGCTCACCGCCGAGCAGCCGGCTGTCGACGATGCTGACCAGCCGTACGGCCTCGGAGTCCACGCTCTCCTGGGCGCTGTTCTCGATCGTCCGGGTCTCGACGATCACCAGCGAGATCCCGAAGACCGCGATCACGACAAGCACCACCGCGAGCGTGGAGTTGATCAGTCGGCGGCGCATTCTGCCCTCCGGGCAAGGTCACACGGTTTCCGTGGCGCCTTCAGCAGCGCCCCGAGGCGGGCAGGGCGCAGCGCTCGCCCTCCCCGGGCCCGCTGCCTCGCGTCACCGACTTCCCCCTCGGCGGGCACTAGCTCTTCTCGAAGCGGAAGCCGACGCCCCGAACCGTGGCGATGTAGCGCGGGTTCGCCGCGTCGTCGCCGAGCTTCTTGCGGAGCCAGGAGATGTGCATGTCGAGGGTCTTGGTGGAGGACCACCACGTGGTCTCCCAGACCTCGCGCATCAGCTGGTCGCGCGTGACGACCCGGCCCGCGTCCCGTACGAGCACCCGCAGCAGGTCGAACTCCTTGGCGGTGAGCTGCAGTTCCTCCTCCCCCATCCAGGCGCGGTGCGACTCGACGTCGATCCGTACGCCGTGGGTGGCGGGTGGCTGCTGCTGGGACTCGACCGCGCCGCGGCGGAGCAGGGCCCGGACGCGGGCGAGGAGTTCGGCGAGACGGAAGGGCTTGGTCACGTAGTCGTCGGCGCCAGCGTCGAGGCCGACGACGGTGTCCACCTCGTCGGCGCGGGCGGTCAGGACCAGCACGGGGAAGCCGTGGCCCTCCGTGCGGAGTCTGCGGCAGACCTCGAGTCCGTCCATTCCGGGCAGGCCCAGATCGAGGACCAGCAGGTCGACACCCCCCTGGAGGCCGGCGGCGAGCGCGGTGGGACCGTCCTCGCGCACCTCGACCTCGTACCCCTCACGGCGCAGTGCGCGGGCGAGTGGCTCGGAGATCGACGCGTCATCCTCGGCGAGCAGTACTCGGGTCATGGAGTGATGGTAGTCCGCCCAGGTGGGCGTGCGTGGCGCGCTGGGGAGGCCTGTGGACAAGCGCCGGGCCGCCTGTGGATCAGGGCGGGTGAAAGATGGGTTACCTTCGAATGTGCCTCGACGGTTCCAGGTTCACCTGTGATCCATGTCTCAGTCACTTCAAACGCCCCCTTAAGTTGACTTATGGTGTCGAAGCGTCCATCAGCACATGGAGACCCGGCCCACCGCAGCGCCGGAGGCCTCCTGTTCTGTGCGGGGGCGACACCTTCCCCCCATCGGACGCCCCCGCTCTGCGGGCGTCCTGAGCGAGCAAGGATCGACCATGGCGTCCAGCCTGACGAAGGACGCCGCGCAGCAGGGGAACCCTGCAGGCGGCAAAACCTTCTTCGGCCACCCTCGCGGCCTGGCCACCCTCTTCCTGACCGAGATGTGGGAGCGCTTCAGCTTCTACGGGATGCGGGCTCTGCTCGTCGTCTACCTGATCGCCGGCGGCCCCGACGCCAAGGACGGCAGCCAGGGCGGCGGTCTGGGCATGCCCGAGGGCAACGCGGTCGCGATCTACTCCGTCTACCTGGCGATGGTCTACCTGCTGGCCCTGCCCGGCGGCTGGATAGGCGACCGGGTGTGGGGGCCGCGTAAGACGGTCGCTGTCTCGGCGGGCATCATCATGGCGGGCCACCTCTGCCTCGCCCTGCCCGGCCAGGTCTCTTTCTTCGTCGGCCTCGCGCTCGTCGCCCTCGGCTCCGGCCTGCTGAAGGCCAACATCTCGACGATGGTCGGCCACCTCTACGACGGCCCGCAGGACCCGCGTCGTGACGGCGGCTTCACCATCTTCTACATGGGCATCAACCTCGGCGCCTTCGCCGCTCCGCTGCTGATCGGCACCGTCGGCCAGACCGTCAACTGGCACCTGGGCTTCGCTCTCGCGGCTGTGGGCATGGGGCTGGGCCTGATCCAGTTCCTGGTCGGCTCCCGCCACCTCAGCGAGAAGAGCAGCGTGGTCCCGACCCCGCTGTCCCGCGAGGAGCGCATCAGCACCCTGCGCAAGGGGCTGATCTGGCTCGGCGTCGCCGCCGTCTTCTACGGGGCCGTGGGCCTGTCCGGCAACTTCACGCTGAACTGGGCGCTGGTTCCGATCACCCTGATCGGCCTGATCATCCCGACCGCCGTCCTGGTCCGCATCAAGCGGGACAAGGATCTGAGCAGCGTCGAGCAGACCAAGATGACCGGCTACATCTGGTTCTTCGTAGCTGCCGCGGTCTTCTGGATGATCTACGACCAGGGTGGCTCGACCCTCTCGGCCTTCGCCGAGACGAAGGCCGGCGACTCGCTGCTCGGCATGACCTTCCCGTCCAGCTGGTTCCAGTCGCTGAACCCGCTGTTCGTCATGGCTCTCGCTCCGCTCTTCGCCTGGATGTGGCTGTGGCTGGCTCGCCGCAACCGCGAGCCCAACACCATCGTGAAGTTCGCGACCGCGCTCTTCCTGATCGGTGTGTCCTTCTTCGTCTTCGTCATCCCGATGGCGATGTCCGCGGACGGCTCGAAGCCCAACCCGATGTGGCTCGTCTCGATCTACCTGATCCAGACGATCGGTGAGCTGTGCCTCTCCCCGGTCGGCCTCTCCGTCACGACCAAGATGGCGCCGATGAAGTACGCCTCGCAGATGATGGGCGTCTGGTTCCTCGCGGTCACCGCCGGCGACTGCGCCACGGGCCTGCTCTCCCTGGCCGGCGTCGACCTGAGCGGCACCGGCATGATCGGCCTTGAGGCGGCCCTTGCGGTCCTCGCGGGCTTCGCGGTCTACATGTACCGCAAGAAGGTCCAGCAGCTGATGGGCGACGTGCACTGACACACGGCCCGAACAGCTAAAGGGAAGGGCCGCCGCACCGAACGGTGCGGCGGCCCTTCGCCGTTGTCAGCGCTTGGTCTGGACGCCGAAACCGGCCGTGAAGCTACGGAAACCGCACTTCACCGAGGACTTCTTGCCCGGCGACACCCAAGGACCGTACTCGGTGTACCGAATGGTGTGCTCAGCTCCTGCACCCGCGCCGCGCACCACATCGCACTTGAGCATGGCCCGGTGCTTGCTGACCTTCTTACCCGAGGACGACTTCTTGCAAGACGACGTCACCGAAGGACGCCCCCAGTCCAATCCGGCCTTGGATATGGAGCACTTGTACTTCGCCCCCGCAGCCTCCGCCGGCGCAGCGGTGGCCAGTCCGGTGGCCGTGGCCCCCATGAGAACAGCGAGCGCCCCCGTGGCGATCTTCTTCCCCCAACGCATGTGCGCGCCTTTCACCATGAACTTGAACAAATGGACAATTGTAGGCCCAGTCGACCCAATACCGGACAGTAGTCGGTGAGTTGATCAAGAAGCAACCGAGGTCGGGGCAGGCAAACGGGCCGGGCGCGCATCCGCCCGGCCCGTCGTCGCCAAGGAACACTCCACAACTCACCGCACCCCGCGCAGCCTTCGCCACGGGGTGAAGGTGAAGACCGCGCCGCCCAGGAGGGTTATGGTGCCCGCTATCAGGCCCAGGGCGCGGAGGCCGCCGTTGTCGTCGGCGCCCGTTTCGGCGAGGTTGCCGCCCGCGGCCGAGCCGCCGGACGCGGAGCCGGAGCCGGAGCCGCCGGAGGAGGAGCCGCCGCCGGAGGCGCCGCCCGGCTGTTCCGAGGTGTCGAGTTCGAGCGAGGCACCCGGATCCTTGGCCGGGGTGCAGGTCGTGGTCGTGCCGAGCGCCTCGACCGTCAGGACGCCCGGGGAGAGCGTGGTCTTGCCGGTCCCGCCGGGCTTGTAGGTGCCCTTGAGGTCCGGGATCTCGATCGGTTCACCGGCCTTGATGGGCTCCTTGTTGGTCGGGCCCTCGACGTGCACCGTGCCCTCGTCGGCCCCGCCCAGGACGACCTCCATGGACGGCTTGACCGAGTCCTCGGGGATCTCGGCCGGGCTGTCCATCACGGACTTGTTGAACTTCACCGTCAGGTCGAAGTCCCCGCCGCTCTTCTTGCCGTTGATCTGCACCGGCGAGGTCGCGCTCTTGTCGCCGATCGGGGTCTTGCACTCGTACGGGACCTCGACCTCCTTGCCCGTGTACTCCGTCCCGTCCGGGTCCCCGCCGCCGCCCGTCGAGCCGCCGGAGGAGGACGAACCGCCGGAGCCGGAGCCGCCGGAGCTCGAACTCCCGCCGCCTGTACCGCCGTTGTCGCCCCCGCCGGACGAACTGCCGCCCGAGGAACCGCCGGAGGTGAGGCCGGAGGTCGCGCCGTTGGTCAGGCCCGAGGTCACCCCGGAGGTGACGCCGGACGTGACGCCCGAGGTCACGCCGGAGATGGTCCCGGCCGTCGTGCCCGAGGTCGTGCCGCCGGTCGTCCCCCCGCCGCCCTCCGTCACCTTGATGGTGTGGGCCGGGCCCACCGCCTCCTTCGGGGAGCACTTGGTGTCCGTGGAGATCGGCTTGCTGACGTTGATGTTGTACGCGCCGGGTGTCAGCGTCACCTCGCCCGGCTTCTCCAGCTTCAGCACGCCCTTCATGTCGGACAGCTTCATGTCGCTGTTCTTGGGGATCGCGGGGTTCTTCCGCTGCCCCTGCATGGCCAGTTCACCGGTCTGTGCACCGGCGACGGCGAGCGTGCCGGTGGGCAGGACGGTGTCCTGCTGCAGGTCGAGGACGTCGGGGTTCTTGGAGGCGGCCAGGACCGTCTTCCACACCACCTCGACCTCGTCGCCGACCTTCGCCGTCTCCGGCGCGAGGATGTCGACCTTGGTGACACCCTGCACCGGGGGCAGGCCGGAGATGGCCGGCGGTATGCACTCCGTGGGGTAGGAGACCTCCGCCGCCTGGGCCGGGGCCGCGGCGATGAGGATCGCGGCCCCGCCGAGCATCAGCGCCGCACCGGCAGCGCTCACCCTCCGTTGGGTCATCACGAGCTGCCTTCCTTTCTACGGGGATCCCGGTCTACGGGGATCTACGGGGAACGGTCTTCTGACGGTGCGGAGAACTGCGCGTGCGCCGCGGGCTCTTGGCGGGCCGGCAGCGTGTCGGGGGTGAACCAGGGCAGACCCGGCTCCTGAGGTGCCTGCGGGGGCAACGCCTCGGTGAGGGCGTCCTGTTCGGCGGCCCGGCGCCGCAGCCGGGAGCCCGTACGCGTGGGCGCGCGGGAGCTCGTACGCCTGGGTGCGCGCGGGCCCGTACGCGATCCCAGTCCCGTACGCGATGCGCCGCCCTCGCCCATAGGCCCGCCCGTACGCGATGCGCCGCCCCCATCCATAGGCCCGCCCGTACGCGCTCCCGTGCGCCCCCACGGCCCGATCCGGTCGACGATCGCCATCCCGATCCGGAAGATCGCGGCCGGGACGACCAGGAACAGCAGGATCCAGAAGAGGGTCACGCCCCACGGGCGGCCGACGCCCCAGGGCTGCTCGGTGAGCACCTTGTCCCCGTACCGCAGGGCCACCCGGTAGTCGCCGTGCGCCCCGGCCGACAGCTCGACCCCCAACTTGACCTGCACCTTCTCACCCGGCGGTAGGGTCCCCCGCCACTGCTGCTCCTCCCACCGCGGGGCGAACACGCCGTGCGAGGTGCCGACTTGGAAGACCGGGTTGCGGGCGGGGGCCGAGCCGAGGTTGCCCACCGTCAGCACCAGCTGCCGCTGCGGCGGGGCCCCGAACCAGGTGAGCAGCCCGCTCGCCCCGTCCAGCCGCGCCGCC
>NZ_LIQY01000290.1 GCF_001418495.1 Streptomyces pathocidini
CCAGGTCCCGCACACCGCACCAGGTCCCGCACACCGCACCAAGTCCCGTACAACCCGCCCAGGCCAGGCGCAGCCGAACCCGCACCACGTACACGTTCGCCCAACGGGAGGCAGCTCGTGACCCCTCGCCCCGCCCACGACCGTCCGGACCACGACCGTCCGGACCGCGACCGTCCGGACCGCGACCGTCCGGGCCACGAGCCCGCCCGGCAGGCCCCGGACCCGGCCCCCCGCACGGGGATCTGGCTCATCGGCGCCCGCGGCTCCGTCGCCACCACCGCCGTCGCAGGGTGCGCGGCCATCGCCGCGGGGATGCACGAGCCCACCGGCATGGTCACCGAGACCGCCCCCTTCGCCGGCTGCGCCCTCCCACCGCTCTCCTCCCTCGTCTTCGGCGGCCACGACACCGCCAGTTGCCCGCTGCCCAAGCGGGCCGAGGCGCTGGCCGCGGGCGGTGTCCTGCCGCACGGGCTGCCCACCGCCGTACGCGCCGAACTGGCCGCCGCCGACGCGGCGATCCGCCCCGGCGGGCCGCTCCCCGCCGACGGCCGCACCGACGGCGAACTGGTCGACGCGTTCGCCGCCGACCTCACACACTTCGTACGGGAACACGGCCTGGCCCGGGCGGTCGTCCTCAACGTGGCCTCCACGGAACCGGCCCCCGGGCCGGGCGAGGACCGGCTCCCGCCCAGCTCCCTCTACGCGGCGGCGGCCCTGCGCGCGGGCTGCCCGTACGTCAACTTCACGCCGTCCACCGGGCTGCACCACCCCGCCCTGGAGGAGGCCGCCGGGACTTCCGGACTCCCGTACGCGGGGCGGGACGGCAAGACCGGGCAGACGCTGCTGCGGTCGGTCCTGGCGCCGATGTTCCTCCAACGGGCGCTGGAGGTACGGGCCTGGTCCGGCACCAACCTGCTCGGCGGCGGCGACGGCGCCTCCCTCGCCGACCCGGCCGCCGCGGCGGCCAAGAACGCGGGCAAGGCACGCGTCCTGTCCGACACGCTCGGCGGGCTCCCCGACGGGGACCTGCACATCGACAACGTGCCCGCGCTGGGGGACTGGAAGACCGCGTGGGACCACGTGGCCTTCGAGGGCTTCCTCGGCGCCCGGATGGTCCTCCAGACCATCTGGCAGGGCTGCGACTCGGCCCTGGCCGCGCCGCTCGTCCTGGACCTGGCCCGCATCACCGCCGCCGCGCACGCGGCCGGGATCTCGGGCCCGCGGCCCGAACTCGCCTTCTTCTTCAAGGACCCGGACCCCGGCGCCCCCGCCTCTCTCCCGGACCAGTTCGCCACCCTCCTCACCTTCGCCGCCCGACTGAGGGAGGCGGCGGCGTGACGCGGCCGCTCCGCGGAGGCAGCGGGACCGGCGGTCGGGCCACGGCCGATGACGCATCGGCCGGGCCTGCCGCACCCGGACCACGGGCGAGGGACGCCGACGGGACGGCCGCGGCCGGGACTGACGCCGGTTCTCGCGACGAGTGGGTGGCCGTGCCGCGGCCCGGCGCCGTACCCCCGGGCGGTCCGGCCCGCACCGGGCCGCCCGGCGGCGGGCGCGCTTCGGCCTGGGCCGAACTGATGCGCGTCTCCGCGCTGTTCACCGTGCCCGGTGACGCCCTCGCGGGCGCGGCGGCCGCCGCGCTGCGCCCGAACCGCGGCACGGCGCTGGCCGCGGGGGCCTCGCTGTGCCTGTACGAGGCAGGCATGGCGCTCAACGACTGGGCGGACCGTGACATCGACGCCACCGAGCGTCCGCACCGCCCGCTCCCGTCCGGCCGCATCGCGCCGGGCGCGGCCCTCGCGGCCGCCGGAGGCCTCACGGCCGCGGCCCTGGCCCTGTCCGCCGCCGCGGGCCGCCCGGCCCTGGCCACGGCGACGGCCCTGGCGGCCGCGGTCTGGGCCTACGACCTGGGCCTGAAGAACACCCCCGCCGGACCCCTGTCCATGGCGACGGCCCGAGCACTGGACCTGCTGCTGGGAGCAGCGGCGACGGCGGGGGAGAGGACCCCGACGGCGTCCGTACGGGCCGCCCTCCCCTCCGCCGCACTCCTCGGCGCCCACACCCTCGCCGTCACCGGCATCTCCCGCCACGAGGCCCAAGGCGGCTCCTCCGCCGCCCCGTTGGCGGCCCTCGCGGTCACCGCCGGAATTGCGGGGCCGATCGTGCGCGCAGGCGCCGGGCGCAACGGTGGGCGACCCGGCACCGCCGCCGTGGCCACCGGCGGCCTCGCCGTCGCCTACGGCGCGGCCGTCGCGCGGCCGTACGCGCACGCCGTGCTCAATCCCTCGCCGCCGCTGCTCCAACGGGCCGTCGGGGGTGGGATCCGCGCCATGATCCCGCTGCAGGCGACCCTCGCGGCGCGCGCCGGGTCGGTGCGTACCGCGCTTCCGCTGCTCGCGCTCCTGCCCGTGGCGCGCCGTCTGTCCCGAAAGGTCAGCCCGACATGACCGACGCGAACCCGCCACAGGCACCGGCCACCGGGCTCCGGTTCGGCTACGGCACCAACGGGCTCACCGACCTCCGGCTCGATGATGCCCTCGCCCTGCTCGCCGACCTCGGCTACGACGGGGTCGGGCTCACCCTCGACCACATGCACCTCGACCCCCTCGCCCCCGAGCCCGAACTCGCCGCCCGCACCCGGCACATCGCCCGCCGCCTCGACCACCTCGGCCTCGGCGTCGCGATCGAAACAGGCGCGCGCTATGTGCTGGACGCGCGCCGCAAGCACCACCCCGCGCTCCTCGACCCGGACCCGCAGGCCCGCGCCGCCCGAACCGGCCTGCTGCGCATGGCCGTACGCATCGCCGCCGAGCTGGGCGCCGGCACCGGCGCCGTACCCGTGCACTGCTTCAGCGGCCAAGCCCCGCCGGGCACCGCCGAAGGCGAAGCCTGGGAGCGCCTCGCCGAGGCCATCACGCCCGTACTCGACGCGGCCCGTGCCGCGGGCGTGCCGCTCGCGATCGAGCCCGAGCCGGGGCACCTGCTGGCCGACCTCGCCGGATTCCACCGGCTCCGCAAGACGCTCGGCGACCCCGAAGGGCTCGGGCTGACGCTGGACATCGGCCACTGCCAGTGCCTGGAACCGGCGCCGCCCGCCGACTGCGTACGCGAGGCCGCTCCCTGGCTGCGCCACGTCCAGATCGAGGACATGCGGCGCGGGGTCCACGAACACCTCCCGTTCGGCGAGGGCGAGATCGACTTCCCGCCGGTCCTGAGCGCCCTCCGCGAGGTGGGCTACGACGCCCTGGTAAGCGTCGAACTCCCCCGCGACTCCCACGCGGGCCCAACCCTCGCGGAGTCCTCCCTGACCTTCCTGCGCGAGGCGGACCGCGTGGCCGGTGAGGGCCGGTCCGAAGGCGCCCACCAGTCGGCCCTGTCAGCCGACCCGGCCGATGGGGCCGACGGGGCGACCGAAGCAGGGAGAGACCGACCGATCGACGGGGCGCGTGCGCAGGGCGCCCACCGAACGCCGGAGGCCGCTCGTGCCGAGTGACGACGGGTCCACCTGCATCGACGGCCTGCGCGCCGGGCTCTGCGCCGGACTGAGCCCGGAGGCCCGGACGTGGCTGGACGCGGCCCTCGCCGAGGCCGCCCGCGCGCGGGCACGGGCCGAGGCCGCTCCGGTCGGCGGACCCGCCGCTGAGGGCCACCGGCCCGGGGGGCCCGGCCCGGCGGGCAGCACCGGAGCCGCGCTCAGCCGATCCGGCCCGGCGCACCGCCTCCCCATCCCCGCCTGGGAGTTGCGCTTCGCCGCGGCCGGCCGGCACTGCGGGCGCCGCGTACCGGGCCCGCGTGGCTCCGGCGGGGCGGCAGGCGCGCGGGCCCGGTACG
>NZ_LIQY01000291.1 GCF_001418495.1 Streptomyces pathocidini
AACGAAGGGAAGCCCGGAGGAAAGCCCGAGAGGGTGAGTACGAAGGAAGCGTCCGTTCCTTGAGAACTCAACAGCGTGCCAAAAGTCAACGCCAGATATGTTGATACCCCGTCTCCGGGCCGTGATGGTCTGGGGCGAGGTTCCTTTGAAAAGTCCTTCCGTTTTGGGAGGCGAACACAGCGAGGACGCTGTGAACGATCGGATTATTCCTCCGGTTGTTCCGCTCTCGTGGTGTAGACCCGGATATCCGGGGAGCATTCACGGAGAGTTTGATCCTGGCTCAGGACGAACGCTGGCGGCGTGCTTAACACATGCAAGTCGAACGATGAAGCCTTTCGGGGTGGATTAGTGGCGAACGGGTGAGTAACACGTGGGCAATCTGCCCTGCACTCTGGGACAAGCCCTGGAAACGGGGTCTAATACCGGATATGACCAATTTCCGCATGGTGGTTGGTGGAAAGCTCCGGCGGTGCAGGATGAGCCCGCGGCCTATCAGCTTGTTGGTGGGGTGATGGCCTACCAAGGCGACGACGGGTAGCCGGCCTGAGAGGGCGACCGGCCACACTGGGACTGAGACACGGCCCAGACTCCTACGGGAGGCAGCAGTGGGGAATATTGCACAATGGGCGAAAGCCTGATGCAGCGACGCCGCGTGAGGGATGACGGCCTTCGGGTTGTAAACCTCTTTCAGCAGGGAAGAAGCGTAAGTGACGGTACCTGCAGAAGAAGCGCCGGCTAACTACGTGCCAGCAGCCGCGGTAATACGTAGGGCGCGAGCGTTGTCCGGAATTATTGGGCGTAAAGAGCTCGTAGGCGGCTTGTTGCGTCGGTTGTGAAAGCCCGGGGCTTAACCCCGGGTCTGCAGTCGATACGGGCAGGCTAGAGTTCGGTAGGGGAGATCGGAATTCCTGGTGTAGCGGTGAAATGCGCAGATATCAGGAGGAACACCGGTGGCGAAGGCGGATCTCTGGGCCGATACTGACGCTGAGGAGCGAAAGCGTGGGGAGCGAACAGGATTAGATACCCTGGTAGTCCACGCCGTAAACGTTGGGAACTAGGTGTGGGTCACATTCCACGTGGTCCGTGCCGCAGCTAACGCATTAAGTTCCCCGCCTGGGGAGTACGGCCGCAAGGCTAAAACTCAAAGGAATTGACGGGGGCCCGCACAAGCGGCGGAGCATGTGGCTTAATTCGACGCAACGCGAAGAACCTTACCAAGGCTTGACATACACCGGAAAACCCTGGAGACAGGGTCCCCCTTGTGGTCGGTGTACAGGTGGTGCATGGCTGTCGTCAGCTCGTGTCGTGAGATGTTGGGTTAAGTCCCGCAACGAGCGCAACCCTTGTCTCGTGTTGCCAGCAGGCCCTTGTGGTGCTGGGGACTCACGGGAGACCGCCGGGGTCAACTCGGAGGAAGGTGGGGACGACGTCAAGTCATCATGCCCCTTATGTCTTGGGCTGCACACGTGCTACAATGGCCGGTACAATGAGCTGCGATGCCGTGAGGTGGAGCGAATCTCAAAAAGCCGGTCTCAGTTCGGATTGGGGTCTGCAACTCGACCCCATGAAGTTGGAGTCGCTAGTAATCGCAGATCAGCATTGCTGCGGTGAATACGTTCCCGGGCCTTGTACACACCGCCCGTCACGTCACGAAAGTCGGTAACACCCGAAGCCGGTGGCCCAACCCCTT
>NZ_LIQY01000292.1 GCF_001418495.1 Streptomyces pathocidini
GCCCTCGAGCGCGGAGGGCGCGGCCGCCTGTCCGGACCGCTTGGCCCGGACACCATCGCTGAAAGTTTCCTTCAGTTTGCTGCTCACCCTTGGAAGGTATTTTCACCTCCGGGTCGCGTCAACCCCTGTGGATAACCGCGTGACAATGGGACGCATGGACCTTGAGCAGGCACTGCACGCCGCCCGCGCCCTCGTGCTCGCCGACCTCGCGGCCGGAAACGTGGCCGAGGCCGACGTCGTCTCGCTCGTCGAGGACGCCGTCGCGCACCGGCGATGGTGGGTCGAACAGTGGCCGGAGGGTGCGCCGTTCGTGGCGGGGCTGGTCGCCCAGGACGTGCAGGACGCCCTGCTCGACAAGTTCGGCCGCTGGCCGGTCTGCCCGGTGTGCGTCGAGAGCACCGACCTGCACGCGCTCGACATCCAGCCCGAACTCGGCCCCGAACCGCACTGGGTGTGCTCGGAGGCCGGTGTCGTCGTCGCCCCCGTAGGGGGCCTGGGCGCCATCCTGGACCGTTGACCATGGCGGTCTACATCGACCCGCCGACCTGGCCCGGCCACGGCCGGATGTGGTCACATCTGGTCAGCGACGTCTCGTACGAGGAGCTCCACGCCTTCGCGGCGGCGATCGGCGCCCCGCGCCGGGCCTTCGAACGCGACCACTACGACGTGCCGAGCGAGCGGTACGGGGACGCGGTGCGGGCCGGTGCGGTGGAGGTGAGCAGCCGAGAGCTGGTACGGGTGCTGACGCGCGCGGGCCTGCGGAGGCGGAAGCGAAGCGACCGGTCGGGCTAGCGCGCCGGGTTGCCCATCGTGCGGCGAACATGGCGAACACACGGCCCACCGCATGGTGCGTGCGGGTGGAAGCGTGGCTGACCGTAGCCCGAGCCCGGGGGCGACCCGGGGTTGTGGTTGACGCGCGCGGTGCGCGTCAAGTGGAAGAGCCCTGGGTGCGAGGTGGCCCGCGCGCCGTGGGGTAACGGGTACCGTGGTTCGGATGGGCCGGGAGCGTGACCGGGAGGTGCGGGTGGCGTCGGAACGTCGTCGGGGAGCCGCCGCGGGGCCCCGCACGCTCGCGGAGGAGCTGCGGACGCGATCCGACGAGGAGCTCGCCGCGCTGCTCCGGGCGCGGTCCGACCTCCTCTCCCCGGTCCCCGGAGACCTCACCGCCCTCGCCACCCGAGCCGGAACCCGCGCCTCCGTCGTCCGCGCCCTGGAACGCCTCGACCGGTTCGCGCTCCAGACCGCCGAGGCGCTCGCCGTGGCGGCGGACCCCTGCTCGTACGAGACCCTGCTCGGCCTCATGGCGGGCGACGACCGCGCCGAACCCCCGGCCCCCCACGTCGTACGCGAACTCCCGCGCGCCGTCCGCACCTTGCGCGCTCAGGCGCTGGTCTGGGGCGGGGACGACCGGCTGCACCTGGTGCGCACGGCGCGTGAGGTGCTCGCGCCGCCACCGCCCGGCGCGACCGGAACCTCTCCCACCGGCCTCGGCCCGACCGTCGCCGAGGCCGCCGCCGGAATGTCGCCCGGCCGCTTCCAGGAGATCATCACCACCGCCGGGCTGCCGACCACCCACGACTCGGTGACCGCCGTCGAGTCCCTGACCGCGCTCTTCCGCGACCGCACGCGGATGGCCGCGCTGCTGGCCGAGGCGCCGCCCGAGTCCGGGGAGATCCTGGCCCGGCTCGTGTGGGGCCCGCCCTACGGGACCGTGCCCGCGCAGCCCTCCCCGCCCGTCCGCTGGCTCACCGCGCGCGGGTTGCTGCTGCCGACCGCGCCCGGCACGGTCGTCCTGCCGCGCGAGGTCGCGCTGCACCTGCGGGGCGGGCGGGCGCACCGCACGCCGGAGCCGGTGCCGCCCGCCGTCGCGGTCGCGGCCGAGCACCGGCCGCGGATCGTGGACGCGACCGCCGCCGGCCAGTCCCTCACCGCGCTGGGCACCGTCGAGGACCTGCTCAAGGCGTGGGAGAACGGCGGCCCGGCCGTCCTCCGCGCGGGTGGTCTGAGCGTGCGCGACCTGAAGCGGGCAGCGATCACGGTGGACACCGACGAGCCGACCGCCGCCTTCTGGCTCGAACTCGCCTACGCCGCCGGGCTCCTGGCCTCCGACGGCGAGGCCGACGAACGCTTCGCGCCGACCCCGGCGTACGACGAGTGGCTGCGGTCGCCCGCGGAGGCGCGGTGGGCGACGCTGGTCGCGGCGTGGCTGCCGGCGACCCGTACGGCGGGGCCGGTGGGCGGTGTGGACCCCAAGGGCCGCGCGCTGTCGGCCCTCGGCCCCGGCCTCGACCGCACCCCTGCTCCCGCCGTCCGCCACCGTGTCCTCCACCTCCTCGCCGCCCTCCCGGAGGGCGCGGCTCCGGACCACTCCGCCGTACTGGCCCGGCTGCGCTGGGAGCACGGCGGCGCGGCCCACGCCCAACCGAGCGCGGGGGGCGTCCAGGCCCAACCGGGCACCGGGGGCGCCCACGGCCAAGCGGGCGTCGGGGGCGCTGCGATGTCCGCGGGGCCCGGGGCCGGTGGGCGCTCCGCCTCCGGGACGGCAGGCGCACGCACGCGTGGCGCGGCCTTCGCAGACCGGGCCGGCGCGGCCCGCGTCTCCGGCACTGGAGGCATGACCGGTGGGGTCGGCGATGTGCCGGCCCCGCCACCGGACGACCTCCGCTCCCGCCTCGCCCGCTGGATGCTGAAGGAGGCGGAACTCCTCGGCATCACGGGCCGAGGAGCCCTCTCGGCCCACGGCCGGGCGCTGCTGGCGCCGGCTGCCCCGCAGACGGCGGCGGACGGCTTCGGCAAGCTCCCCGGAACCGAGCAGGAGGCGCCGCACGCCACGGCGGAGCGAGGTCAGGTCGGGGGTCGGCCGTCCACCTCCGGGGCAGCAGGCCCACGCGCGCGTGGTGCGGCCTCCGACGACCGTGCTTCCACCGGCCGTGCTTCCGCCGACCGGGTCTTCGGGGCCGGAGGCGCCACCGGAGCGGCCGGCGACACCGTGCCCGTGCCTCCGCCTCAACCTCCGTTTTCGGACAGCGGAGCGCGGGCCGCCGCGGTCTTCGCCGCCGCGCCGACCGAGCCGCCGTCGGACGGCGAGGCCGTCGTCGCGGGTGCCCGTGCCGCCGCCGTGCTCGCGCCCCTCCTCCCCCCTCCCCTCGATCACATCCTGTTGCAGGCCGACCTGACCGCCGTCGCGCCCGGGCCGTTGGAGCGGCCACTGGCCCAGATGCTCGGGGTGCTGGCGGAGGTCGAGTCCAAGGGCGGGGCGACCGTGTACCGATTCACGCCCGGATCCGTGCGGCGCGCCCTCGACGCCGGGCAGACCGCAGCGGACCTGCACGCGTTCCTCGCGCGCCACTCCCGTACGCCCGTGCCGCAGCCGCTCAGCTATCTGATCGACGACGTGGCGCGCAAGCACGGGCACCTGCGCGTGGGCGCCGCCTTCGCGTACGTGCGGTGCGACGACGAAGCGCTGCTCGCCGAGATCCTTGCCGACCGCCGCTCCTCGGGCCTGCGGCTGCGCCGCCTCGCCCCGACCGTGCTGGCCGCGCAGACCACCCCCGACCTGATGCTGGAGCGGCTGCGCGAGATGGGCTTCGCGCCGGCCGCCGAGTCCACCGAGGGCGACGTGCTGGTGGCGCGCGCCGACGCCCACCGCACACCGCCGCGCGCCGCGCCCGCCCCCGTACAGAGCGGGCCGCCCGTACCGGACGCCACCCTGCTCGGCGCCGCCGTCAAGGCGATCCGCGCGGGCGACCGCGCGGCCACGGCCGTCACGAGGCCCACCACCCCGGCCGCCGCGGGCGCCCCGGCCTCCCCTCCGGGGAGCGGCGGCCTGCCCCGGACGACCTCCGCCGAGACCCTCGCCACCATGCAGGCCGCCGCCCTCACCAGCAGCGCCGTCTGGATCGGCTACGTCAACGCGGACGGCGCCGCCAGCCAGCGCGTGATCGCCCCCGTGCGGGTGGAGGGCGGCTTCGTCACCGCCTACGACCACACCGCCGACGAGGTCCGCACCTTCCCCCTCCACCGCATCACCGGCGTAGCCGAACTCGCCGACGACCCGACCTGAGGCTGCCCGTGACGTGACCTGCGGCACGTGGGTTGGGGGATGGTCGGGGGCTTGCACCGCCTCCTCACCCACACCGCTCGTGAGGTCTGAGGCTGTGGGACGAGCCCGGTTGTTACCCGGCGCTACTGCTGCCGGGCGGTAAGAAGCGCACCGGGCAGGGCCTGGAGCCCTCAGCTTCGACGCGAGAGTCCCTTGCGGTCCGCGAGATGTGCCACCATCAGGCAGTACAGAGGGGCGAAGACAAGTTCGAGGATCAGGGCTTGCCAGGGAGCGTCAGCTGCGGTGCCGCTGTCAGCGAGTTCACCGAAAGCGGCTGCCAGCACTAGGCCCAGCAGGTTATTGGCGGTGTGGAGGGCAATGACCGCTTCCAGGCCGCCTGTGCGGATCACCAGCCATCCCCACCACAACGCGGAGTAGAACAGCAGGGCGAAGCCGGAGCTCTCACCCAGGCCATGGGCCAGCGCGAACAGCAGTGAGGCGAGCACAGTGCCTGGCCACGGGGAGCGCACGACCCGGCCGATTAGCTGGACCATCCAGCCCCGGAACACGTACTCCTCGGCGGCGGCCTGAAAGGGAACGACCGCGCACAGTACGGCCAGGCTCAGCAAGAGCGCGGGCCAGCCGGGAAAGCCTCGCTCTAGGGCAGCCCCCGTGTCGGTGTCTGACGTCCAGGCAAGGAGCAGCCCCAGTTGCACGGCCATCAGGGCGAAGGCTATGGCGGAGCAGCGGCCCAACCAGCCCAGGCGCAGTCGGCCGGTGACCGAGGAGAGGGTGCCGGCCGGGCGGCGGCCCACCCAGCGTACGACGAACCAGACGGCGGGGATGCTGGCGGCGAGTCCGATCAGCAGGGCTGTCAGGTTGGCGAGCGGATTGGTGAAGATCTGCTCACTGTCCGCTGGTGGTGGGTCGGTTTCCACCACAGCAGCGATGCCGATGCCGATCATGTTTGTCGCCAGCACGGCTGCCGTGATCAGGGCCGGAACCAGCAGGAACTCCGCCCACCAGGTGAGCTTGCCGAGGCGAGGGATCCTGCCCTGTTCGTGGTAGAGGGAGCCGGACGGGGCACGGGCTGGTCCAGGCCTGTGTGCAGGGGCCGGTGGCCACATGGGTGTCTGGTCTTGGCGCGTTGGCTGGGTATGGAGGTGCGGCTCGCTGCGGGGCGCGGGTGCCTCGGGCACGGAGAATCGTTGCCTTCTCTTACTCGGGCTGTGGCAGTTCCGGCTCGGCCTGCCAGTGCCTGACGGGAGCTGGGGCCGGAGCTAAAGGCCGCCGTTGGCCCATGTGAGGACGGTCAGGGCGGTCCAAAGGGCGGCGAAGATCCAGTCGAAGCCGGATCTCCAGGAGGGCAGCGCGATGCGAGTGAGGATGATGGTGGCGAGGACACCGACTCCGGACGCCCAGTGCAGGACTTGGCCGATGTCGGCAAGGGTGCCGCTGTGCCGGGCGTCGGCGACGAACAAGTACAGGAAACCGGCGAAGTGGATGAGGAGGAAGGCGCTGAGAACGGTCTCGGTGCGGTTCCCGGGCGACAGCTCAGTTGGCCTGTTGGGAGGAGGGGGCGATGAGGGAGCCATGGTGGAGGTCCTTACAGGAGGGCGATAGCGAGGGCCGGACACGAGAGTGCGTGTCCGGCCCCGGTTATGCGCGCAGATCAGATCTGATCGTGGATGAACTTCCACATCTGGTACTGAAGTTCAGCGCCCGAAGCATTCCAGAGGATCTTGATCGGGTTGTACCACTTGAGGTCGTTCACCCAGCTCCGGAACGTGGTGTACTTCCCAGCGGCCTTCTTCGCGGCCTTGACCGTCCCCGGACCGGCCCTCTTGATCAGGTTCCACAGCCCCCTGGCAACGCTCGCTCGGGATGCCTGCTGCTGCTCTTCGGTGGCGGTGCCCTCGGCCACTGCCTCAAGACCGGCCTGGGCAGCCGGGGTGAGCTCGGCACGGAACTCGGGGACGGCCAGCAGTGTGCGTGCCTCGGACGCGGTGAGCGTCGCCTGGGCCGTACTGGCGGAAGAGCTCGTCTGCCTGGCCTCTGATGCCTGGGCCAGCCCGGCCCCCGCCCCGAGAGTCACGGCGGCCAGGGCCGACACGGCCACCATGCGCAGAGTTCTACGATCCATGTACGATTCCCTTTGCGTTATTCATCACAAGGGGAGGAAGCCCGAATGGGCGACCTGAAAAGGCGTGGAAAACTGAAAGGGTCCCCCCGGACTTTCTCCCCCAGATGGTTTTCTTCAGACTGGCGACTCACAGTTCGCTCGGTCTGCCGTCAACGATTGAACCGGTCGGTCAAACCGGGTGTTAACGCGTCGGAACCTAACACGTTCCTTGATCTCCTCGCGAGGAGGCCAAGTGGAATCGCGCCATCGCGACCCAAGAAGGCTGGAAAGTATCGCTGGCGGATCGTCTCGAATTCTCTTGCCAGAGTGAGGAACTTCGCGGGCGCCACCCAACAAGGGCGGCCACTGCACGTGAGCGCGACGTGTAATCAGGAAGGTCCGATGATGCCCACCAGCCGCTATCTGCTCACCGCTGTGGTAACCGCCGCACTCGCGTTCCTTGCTGCTTTCGCCTTGGTTCCCTCCACCCGCCCCGTCTCTCTGTATGCCGCAGCCGGGTGCACGGCGGTGATGCTGGGACTGAGGAAGTCGCCGCGGTCGTCGGGTAGTTCTTCGGCAGGCAATCGCCGACCCAGGCCAGCAACGAAGCCGACCACTTCGAAGTGCTGCTCCGATCAACCTCCATGCGAGTCGTCATCTCCGGCCCCCGAATCCATCAGGGTCGGCCTGCTGACAGCCGCGCCTCGCTATGAACCCAAGCCCAGTACTCGTCTCTCGTTACCGTCGGTGGAGTGACCCTCGCGGCTGCAGATGCTCATGCGCGCTGGACACTCGCATGCCGATGGTGTCGGACTCCAGCTCGGCAAAGACCGCGATCACCTTCGCCATCGCCCGACTCGTGGACGACGTGAGGTCGAGCGGCTCCGTCGCCGACGCGAGCGCGACGCTCTGGTGCTCGGCGAGTCGCATGATCTCCGCGAAGTCGACCGTCGAGCGTGCGGGCCGGTCGATCTTGAAGAACACGATCACGTCCAGCTCGGCAAGCTTGGTCAGGATGCGTTGCAGTCCCGGCCGGTCAAGACCGCGCGAGAAACCCGAGACGTCGATGTCCTCCTCGGGCGGCTATGGCCTCCCAGCCGCGCGCCTCGCACAACGCCTCACGGGCCGCGCGCTGGCGTTCAGGCGAAGTCGTCTCGTCTGTTTCGCGGGATAGGCGAACATAGATAGCGGCGCGCATCCCCGGCGCGCTGGCCGGGATGCCCTTCCGGTGTCGGGCATGGGGCATAGCCCGTGCTGTGACAGGCGTTGGTTCTGTCGTGATTCGGCCTTGTTCCCGGAGGTATGTGTGTCCTGCCTAATCGTTCAGAGCGACAAGACGTTGCTGCTTGAGGTTGATCATGAGCAGGCGGGGGCGTGTCGTCGGGCCATTGCGGCGTTTGCCGAGCTGGAGCGGGCGCCGGAGCACATCCACACCTATCGCGTCACGCCCCTCGGGCTGTGGAACGCGCGGGCCGCCGGGCACGACGCCGAGCAGGTCGTGGACGCGCTCGTGGAGTTCTCGCGCTACCCCGTGCCGCACGCGCTGCTCGTGGACGTGGCCGAGACCATGGCGCGCTACGGGCGGCTGCAGCTGATGAAGCACCCCACCCATGGGCTCGTTCTGGTCACCACCGACCGTCCGGTGCTCGAAGAGGTGCTGCGCTCCAAGAAGATCCAGCCGCTCGTCGGGGCGCGCATCGACGCTGAGACCGTGGCCGTGCACCCCTCCGAGCGCGGACAGATCAAGCAGACCCTGCTCAAGCTGGGCTGGCCCGCCGAGGACCTGGCGGGGTACGTCGACGGTGAGGCGCACCCCATCGACCTGCGGGAGGACGGCTGGGCGCTGCGCCCCTACCAGCAGCAGGCCATCGAGGGGTTCTGGCACGGCGGGTCCGGGGTCGTCGTCCTGCCCTGCGGGGCCGGCAAGACGCTGGTCGGCGCCGGGGCAATGGCCACCGCCAAGTCGACCACGCTGATCCTGGTGACCAACACCGTCTCCGCGCGGCAGTGGAAGCACGAATTGGTCCGGCGGACCTCCCTCACCGAGGAGGAGATCGGCGAGTACAGCGGTGCGCGCAAGGAGATCCGGCCCGTCACCATTGCCACCTACCAGGTCCTCACGACCCGGCGGAAGGGCGTCTACCCGCACCTGGAGCTGTTCGACTCCCGCGACTGGGGTCTGATCGTCTACGACGAGGTCCATCTGCTTCCCGCTCCTGTCTTCAAGTTCACGGCCGATCTGCAGGCGCGCCGGCGGCTCGGGCTCACGGCGACCCTCGTACGCGAGGACGGGCGCGAGTCGGACGTCTTCTCGCTCATCGGGCCCAAGCGCTTCGACGCCCCCTGGAAGGAGATCGAGGCGCAGGGCTACATCGCGCCCGCCGACTGTGTCGAGGTCCGGGTCAACCTGACCGACTCCGAGCGGCTGGCCTACGCGACGGCCGAGACGGAGGAGAAGTACCGGCACTGCGCGACCACGGCCAGCAAGCGCCGCGTGACGGAGGCGCTCGTGGCGCGCCACCGCGGCCAGCAGACGCTCGTCATCGGTCAGTACATCGACCAGCTCGACGAGCTCGGCGAGCACCTGGACGCCCCGGTGATCAAGGGCGAGACCACCAACGCCCAGCGCGAGAAGCTCTTCGAGGCGTTCCGGCAGGGCGAAATCGGGGTGCTCGTGGTGTCCAAGGTCGCCAACTTCTCCGTCGACCTGCCCGAGGCGACGGTCGCCATCCAGGTGTCCGGCACGTTCGGATCGCGGCAGGAGGAGGCCCAGCGCCTCGGCCGCGTCCTGCGCCCGAAGGCGGACGGGCATCCGGCCCTCTTCTACTCGGTCGTCGCCCGCGACACCGTCGACCAGGACTTCGCCGCCCACCGGCAGCGCTTCCTGGCCGAGCAGGGGTACGCGTACCGGATCGTGGACGCGGGCGATCTCCTGGCGTCTGACGAGGTCTGACGAGGTCTGACGAGGTCTGACGAGGTCTGAGGCGAGGGTCGCCCTGGTTCCCGCCAGGACACGGCTCGCGTCAAGTCAGCCGCCTGTCACCACGCGCACAAGGCGTCACGTACGTATCACCGGTGAGCGATCCACGTATTCGCCGAGGACGGCCACGCGGAACGCGGTCGAGAGGTAGACGCGGATCGCGCGCAGGGCGTCGCCCAGGATGTGCCGGCGGTGGGCGGTGGTTTCGGGGCCGAGGGCGGAGGCGCCTCGGCGCGGGGAACGAGGGGAACGGTGGGCCGGAGAGAACGGTGCGCTGTTCATGTCCTCCATGGTGTCCGCCACCCGTCCGGAGCACATCGGACCACAGTCCCTATTCCGGGAATCCGGCCCTCACTCCGTGGCGGGAGGAATGCGGTACTCCGCCCCCTACCAGGGGGTGACACCGGGTTGCCGACCCCTACGAGGAGTCGAGACAGCGCTTTCCGGGGTGGGGCGAAATCCGTTCGCCGGAGGCCGCGCCGCTGACTACAATCGCCCGTCTGCCCGCCGCCTCCCGCGCATCTGCGAGAGAGCGTCGTGCCGCCCGCACGGAAACCGGGTGGCTCCGCTCGTCACTCGTACCCACCTCGTGTCCTACCCGGAGGCACCGCCGTGCCCGCGCACGCCCAAGACCAGGCACCCGACCAGGCCCGGACCGCCGTCCGCGCCGCCGACGGCCACCCCGCCACACCTGCCACCCCCGACAGCGCCGCCGCCCCGCTCGACCACGAGCGCGCTCACCTCGCCACCCCCGTCGGCGAGGCCAACCCCCTCGACCGCGAGCGAGTCCACCTCGCCGCCTCCCGCGCCGCGTTGCGCGCCATGCGCGCCGACGTCGAGGCCCTCGACATCGCCGACGTCACCGCGAACTGGGTGAACGCCGCCGTCCTCCAGCACCAGATCGACGAGCGCGTCAAGGCCCTCGCCGACCACGCCCACACCCCGCTCTTCTTCGGCCGCCTCGACTATCTGCACGCCCCCGGCGCCGAGTCGGCCGAGGGCGGCGAGGGGGAGCCCCCTGCCGGAGGCGGAAGCCAGGAATGGAGGTGCTACATCGGCCGCCGCCACGTCCATGACGCCGACGGCGACCCTATGGTCATCGACTGGCGCGCGCCCGTCTCGCAGCCCTTCTACCGGGCTTCCAAGAAGGACCCCCTCGACGTCGCCCTCCGCCGCCGCTTCGGCTACACCGGCGGCGAACTCACCGCGTACGAGGACGAGGACCTCACCGACCCCGCCGAGGCCGAGAAGGGCGTCGCCAGCAAGCTGCTCCAGGCCGAGATCGAGCGGCCGCGCGTGGGGCCCATGCGGGACATCGTCGCGACGATCCAGCCCGAGCAGGACGAGATCGTACGAGCCGGGCTCGGCGGCACCGTCTGCGTGCAGGGCGGGCCCGGCACCGGCAAGACCGCCGTCGGTCTGCACCGAGTCGCCTACCTGCTCTACGCCTACCGCGAGCGGCTTGCACGCACCGGCACCCTTGTCATCGGGCCGAACCGGTCCTTCCTCCACTACATTGAGCAAGTGCTGCCCGCGCTGGGCGAGTTGGAGGTCCGGCAGGCCACGGTCGGCGACCTGGTCGCCCACCGCACGCGCGCGGAGGTGCGCGGCGAGGACCGCGCCGCCGCTGCCGCGCTCAAGGGCGACGCGCGCATGGGCGAGGTGCTGAGGCGCGCGGTGCGCAGCGGGGTGACGATGCCGACCGAGCCGTGCGTGGTGGTGCGCGGGTCGCGGCGCTGGCGCGTGCCGGCGTACGAGATCGAGGAGCTCGTACGGGAGTTGCTGGCGCGCGACATCCGCTACGAGGCCGCCCGCGCCGCCCTGCCGCAGCGCATCGCGCACGCCGTACTCGTACGGATGGAGGCCGCGGGGGAGGCGCCGGACGACCGGGTGCAGGACACGGTGGCGCGGAACGCGGCCGTGAAGGCGGCCGTCAAGGCCGTCTGGCCGCCGGTGGATCCGGCGAAGCTGGTCCTCAGGCTGCTGTCCGAGCCGGACTTCCTGGCGGAGCGGGCGGAGGGGCTGCTCACCGCAGAGGAGCAGAAGCTGCTCCTCTGGGAGAAGCCGGCGCGGAGTGTGAAGTCGGCCAAGTGGTCGGCGGCGGACGTGGTGTTGATCGACGAGGTGGCGGATCTGGTCGAGCGGACGCCGTCCCTGGGGCATGTCGTCCTGGACGAGGCGCAGGACCTCTCGCCCATGCAGTACCGGGCGGTGGGGCGCCGCTGCTCGACCGGGTCCGTGACCGTTCTGGGAGACCTCGCCCAGGGCACCACCCCCTGGGCGACCGGCAGTTGGGGCGAGGCCCTTGCCCATATGGGCAAGCCGGACGGGCGGATCGAGGAGCTGACGGCGGGGTTCCGCGTGCCGAGGGAGGTCATCGCGTACGCGTCCCGGCTGCTGCCGGAGATCGCGCCGGGGCTCGCGGAGGTGACCTCGGTACGGGAGTCGGCGGGGTCCTTGGAGATCCGGCGCGTAGAGGCCGGGGAACTGGACGGGGCCGTGCTCGCGGCCTGCCGGGAGGCGCTCGGGCGTGAGGGGTCGGTGGGGTTGATCGCGGCGGACGCGCGCGTGGCGGGGCTTGCCGGGGCGCTCTCGGCCGCGGGGGTGCCGTTTCTCGCCCCTGGCGAGGAGGCATCGGCGGTGGTGCGGTTGACGCTGGTGCCGGTGTCTTTGGCCAAGGGGCTCGAATACGATTACGTCGTGCTGGACGAGCCGGCGGCGGTTGTGGCTGGGGAGCCGGATGGGCGCACGGGATTGCGCCGCCTGTATGTCGCGCTCACGCGCGCGGTGTCGGGGCTGTGGGTCGTCCATGGTGCGGACCTGCCAACACAGTTGGCGGCGTAAGCCGCCGAGATCCGCGCCGCGCGGCGCGGATCTCGGCGGCCAGCGGGTCCGCCACGCCGTGGGGTGTGTTCGGTGCGCCGTGGTTCGGCCGCCTGCCCACGCCGGAACGGAAACGCCTGCTCGCCGGGGCGTGGCGTGGTGGGTTAGAGGGCTGTTCGCCATTGCTCTACGGCGGTGGGGGAGACCGGGTGGGACCAGCCTTCTGGGCGGGCGGCTGTGCCTACGTGGAAGGCGGTGATGCCGGCCGCGCGGAGGGTGGGGAGGTGGTCCAGACGGAGGCCGCCGCCTACCAGGAGGCGCGGCTCGTACCCGGGCTCGCCCGACTTCGCCGCTTCGGCGAGCAGCGTCGGCAGCCCCTCGTCCACCCCGGAAGGGGACCCCGCCGTCAGGTACGTGTCCAGCCCCGGCAGCCCGGCGAGTTGCTTGCGGAGCGTGTCGCGGTGTGTGGCGTGGTCGATCGCCCGGTGGAACGTCCAGCGGCAGGGCTCGATCACCGCGACCAGTTCCTCGACCGCCACCAGGTCCGGGTGCCCTTCGTGGTCCAGGAAGCCGAGCACGAACTCGTCCGCCCCCTCCGCGCGCAGCGCCTCCGCCTCTGCGCACAGCGCGTGTAGCGCCCGCGCGCCGCCCGCCGCGAAGCCGGCCGACGGCCGCAGCATCACGCGCAGCGGGATGTCCACGGCGGCGCGGATCTCCGCGAAGACCTCGCGCGGGGGCGTCAGCCCGTCGGCCGCCATATCCGTGACCAGTTCGAGGCGGTCCGCCCCTCCGGCCTGCGCCGCGGCCGCGTCGGTCGCGTTGAGGGCGATTACCTCGAGAATTGGTCTAGACATATATCCAAGGTTGCCATACCGGTGGCCACCACCGATAGAGAGGTCCGCACCTCGTACGCGTACCCACGCGCGCGCACCGCCCACACAGGACCCCCGCGGGTGTGGCTCCGATGGGAATCCGGGATGGAGGCGTCCAGGCGGGACGGAACCCGCGCGCGTGGCGTCCGGGCGCTCGCGGCCGGCGGCAGGACCCTGGTCG
>NZ_LIQY01000293.1 GCF_001418495.1 Streptomyces pathocidini
GTCGGCGTCAGCCGCCGCCCCTCGAACAGCCGCTGCAACCGCGCGGCCGCCCCACCCGCACCGCCGTCGCCCATACCCCGCCGCCCTCCACTCCACCGACTATTCAGCCACCAAGAACTGTGCATGACCTTATGCAGCCAGGCAAGGCGTGCCGCGGAAGAGTGGCGTCAGGGCGCTTCGTCTTCACCGGCGGACACCCGCCTGGGACCATGTGGTGACCGAGAGCCAAGGAGGAGCAGTGTCCGGCGGGTTGAGGATCGTGGTGTTCTCCGCTCGCTGAGCCGGATCCTGGCTGAGCCGGATCAAGGGTCCGCTCGCCCCAGCGCCTCGCTGATCCGGCTGCGCAGCCCGGCCGCACGAAGGTCCCCGTGCCCGCCCGGCAACGGCAGGCCGTCCAACGCGTCCAGCGCCTCCCCCAGACCCCTTTCGGTTACTGAGTGCAGGGATGGCGATCACGGGTGGCAACGGCGCGAAGGGGGGGACTCGGGCGATTACCGGACACCCCCGGTACACCACTTCACAACGGCGGGAGGAGTTTTTTCTGGGGCTTGCCCATGGCGTTGCGGGGGAGGGCTGCCAGGAAGACGACGCGGCGGGGGCGTTTGTGGGTGGAGAGGTGGGTGGCGACGAAGGCCGTCAGGTCGGCTTCCGTGACGCCTTCGGCGACGACGTACGCGACGATCTGCTGGCCCAGGTCGTCGTGCGGGGCGCCGACCACCGCGGCCTCGTGGACCGCCGGGTGGTCCAGCAGCGCGTTCTCGACCTCGCCCGCGCCGACGCGATAGCCGCCGGTCTTGATCAGGTCCGTGGAGGCGCGGCCCACGATGCGGTGGGTGCCGTCGGGTTCGACGGCCGCGATGTCGCCGGTGCGGAACCAGCCGTCCTCGGTGTACGCGGCGGCGGTCGCCTCGGGGCGGCCCAGGTAGCCGCTGAAGAGGGTCGGGCCGGTCAGCTGCAACTCGCCGATGTCCGCGCCCTCTTCGGCCGCTACGCGGGTGCGGATGCCGGGCAGGGGCGTGCCGACGCAGCCGGGGCGGCGGTCGCCACGCGCGCGCGTAGAGACGGTGATCAGGGTCTCCGTCATCCCGTACCGCTCGGCCGGGCGGTGGCCCGTGAGCGCCGCCAGGTCGCGGAAGACCGGCGCGGGCAGCGGCGCGCTGCCGGAGACCAGCAGGCGCGCACCGGCCAGCGCCCGCGCCGCCGCCGCGTCGCGCACGACCCGGCCCCACACCGTCGGGACACCGAAGTAGAGGCTGCCGCCCGCCGCCGCGTACGCCTCCGGCGTGGGGCGGCCGGTGTGCACCAGGCGGCTGCCGACCCGCAGCGCGCCCAGCACGCCCAGCACCAGGCCGTGTACGTGGAACAGCGGCAGGCCGTGGACGAGCGTGTCCTGCGGTGTCCACTCCCAGGCCTCGGCGAGCGCGTCGAGGTCGGCGGCCACCGCGCCGCGCGGGATGAGCGCGCCCTTCGGCGCGCCGGTCGTGCCGGAGGTGTAG
>NZ_LIQY01000294.1 GCF_001418495.1 Streptomyces pathocidini
CTCGTCGAAGGGCCGGTCGCCCTGGGCGAGGATCTCCCGCAGGTAGAGGTCCGCGCACTTGGCCGCCGAGTTCGAACCCTGCCCGGTCAGCGGGTCGTTGAGGACCAGGACGTCCGCCACGCCGAGCACCTTCCGCCCGGACGGCAGGGTGGCGACGGGCTCGCGTACGACGGGTGCCACGCGCCCGGCCAGCACGCCGCCCGGGTCGGTCAGTACGGCCTCTTCGGCGCGCTCGGCCTCCCACGGCAGGTGGGCGCGGAGCAACTCCTTGGTGAGCGCGAGGTGTTCCTCGGGGTCGGCGACCGCGGAGAAGCGGTCGAGCGGGCCGCCGGGGATCCCGTTGAGGAAGAGGCAGTCGCAGGGGCCGGACTTGGTCAGGGCGGGCACGATGAAGTACTCGCCGACCCCCGGCATCAGGTTCGCCGAGCAGGCGACGAACGACTCCCGGGGCCGCAGCCCGTGCACATACGTGATGGCGGCCGTGCGCTGCGGCCCTTCGAAGGGGGAGTGGGCGTCGTCGCGCGGGAAGATCCGGGACAGTTCGCCCTTTCCGGCCGCGACGAGTACGAGGTCGTGGTCCGCGGTCAGCTCCTCCAGGAGCGCCGTGTCGGCCTCGGCGATGCGCAGGGTGCCGCCCGCGTCGGTGAACAGGCCGAGCCAGGCGGCGATCTTGACGCGCTGGTCGACGGACTGGGCGGGGGCCTCCAGCCGGGCCTCAAAGTCGATGACCTTCTCGGCGGCGTCGGCGACCGTGAACGACAGGCCTTCGATCTCCGGGGCGTCCTTCTGCCACAGGTCGAGGGCGTGGCGGCGCTCGATCTCCATCGAGTCGCCGAACATGATCTGGGTCGAGGTCACCCGCCCCGCCAGGATCTGCTGCGCGGTGCGGTTGGACACGAGGGTGACGTGGTGGCCGCTCCTGCGCAGGCCGAGGGCGAGCTGCACCCCGGCCTGTCCGGCGCCGACTACGGCGACCGAACGGGGCGTGGGGGAGGGCGAGTTGGCGTGGGCCGTCACTTCTGGGGTTCTCCGGTTTCTTGAGAGGGGGTCTCGGCTGCGCTGTTCCCGCCGGCGCGGTTCTCGGCGGCGTCGCTCTCCGTGGCGTCGCTCTCCGCGGGTTCGCTCCCGGTCGTCATGTGCAGGCCCAGGACGCCGCCGATGATGGCGAGCAGGCAGACGACCTTCCCGACGGTGATGTGCTCGCCGTAGAGCACGGCGCCGAAGACGACCGAGCCGACCGCGCCGATGCCGGTCCAGACGGTGTAGCCGATGCCGACGTCGAGGGTCTTGAGCGCGAGGCTGAGGAGGTAGACCCCGCCGCCGCCGGTGACGACCGTGACGATGGAGGGGACCAGGACGGTGAAGCCCTCGTTGGCCGCCGAGCTGAGCGCGAACACCACCTCGAAAGCGGCGGCCACGAACAGCAGGGTCCAGGCCTTGCGGGTGGCGCCGCCCGGAGGTGACCCCGGGGAGTCCTCGGCGGTGGTCTGCTGCGGTGCCGTCGTCATCACACACCCGCCAGCGACTTCAGGCCGACCACGCCGCCGATGATGGCGGCGAAGCAGAGCAGCTTGGGTGTGGTGATCTTCTCCTTGAAGATCAGCGCGCCGAAGACGACGGTGCCGAGCGCGCCGACCCCGGTCCAGATCGTGTAGCCGACGCCCACGTCCAGGTCGCGCAGCGCGAGGCTGATGAAGTAGATCCCGCCGACGATGCCGACGAGCGTGACGAGGGAGATCCACAGCCGGGTGAAGCCTTTGGACGCGCTGGCGCCCAGCGCGAAGACGATCTCGAAGACGATCGCGAGGAAGAGGTAGAACCAGGCCACGGTCACGCCACCGGCCTCGGCCCGCGCGGCCCGGGGATCCGGCCGACCACCGAGGCTCCGTCGCCCTCGGAGGCCCCGCCCGGCCCTGAAGTCCCGTCCAGCCCTGAAGTCCCGTCCGGCCCCGACCCGTCCGCCGCGGGCAGCCCCGGCGCCTCGTCCGCCAGCGAGCCCGTGCCGACCACCGTGTCGCCGCCGGCGAACATCCCCGGGTGCCGCACGCGCATCCGCTCCATCAGCAGCTCGTAGGGCAGGTCGTCGTACGCGCCGTAGTCCCGCAGGAACTCCATCCGCTTCCCGTCGTCCCCGTCCGCGTCGTACGGGTGGTACGTGCTGCTTGCCGTGCCGTCGAACTCCAGCGGCGTCATCCCGTACAGCCGGCACAGCAGCGCGTTGAACACTGGGGTCACGCGCAGCCACCGGCCGCCGAGGTGGACCGAGACCAGGCCGTGGTGGAACACCTCCCCGCCCACCATCCGCTTCAGCCGCTCGGAGGCGAGGTGGTTGCGCACGTCCGCGTAGACCAGTCGGCTGGGGATGCCGACGGCGCGGACCGCCGCCGCGTAGAGGACGGACTTGTGCAGGCAGAAGCCCTGCCCGGCGCGGGCGACCGAGCTGGCGCGCAGCGCCTCGCGGGAGAGGCCGGTGCCGTAGACCTCGTAGTGGATGCCGTCGCGTACCGCGTAGTAGAGCCTTACGGCCTGTTCCGCGGGGGGTGTCGACGGGTCGATGCCGGAGTGGGCGAGGAAGTCCTGGACGTCGGGGTGCTCGTAGTCGAGGAACTCGGTGGGCTCGGTGAGGACGGAGAGCTCCGCCGGGCCGGATGCTGACGCCGCGTCAGTGGTCATGTGGTGCGTGTCCCGTCTGAAGGCCCATCGCGGTGGCGATGCGGCCGCGCTGGATGTCGGTGGTGCCGGAGTAGATCGTTCCCGCCAGGGCGTTGCGTACGTCCTGTTCCAGGCCGTATTCGGCCATGTACCCGTAGCCGCCGAAGGTCTGGACCGCGGCGATCGCGGTGGACAGGTTGCCCTCGCTGGCCAGGAGCTTGGCCGTGGCCACTTCGGCGGTGGCCTCCTCGTCCGCGGCCACCTTCAGAGCGGCGTCGTAGAGGGCGCGCCGGGCGGTGTCGGTGGCGATGCGCATGTCGACCACGCGGCGGGCGACCGACTGGTACGCGCCGATGTGCTGCCCGAACTGGCGGCGGGTCCTGGTGTGTTCGACGACCCGGTCCACCCGGTGCTGCATCTCGCCGACGTTGACGGCGAACGAGCAGAGCACCTCCCACTTCATCACGTGGTCGAAGACCAGGAAGCCGGCGCCGACCCGCCCGATGACGTTGGAGAGCGGCACCCGGCAGTCGTCGAAGAAGAGTTCGCACAGCGGCGAGGTGCGCAGCCCCATCTTCTCCATGGGCCGCCCCACCGAGAGGCCCGGCCGGTCGCGCTCGACGAGCACGGCGGTCAGTCCGAACGGGCTGCCCTGCGGCCCGGTCGAGACGTACACCACGTAGAGCCCCGCGACCGGCCCGTTGGTGACGAACGCCTTGCTGCCGTTCAGGACCAGCTCGTCGCCCTCGACCCGGGCGGAGGTGCGCAGCGACAGCATGTCGGAGCCGGACTCGGGCTCGGTGATGGCGTGCGCGCCGATCAGCTCCCCGGAGCAGACCGAGGGCAGGAAGCGCTCCTTGAGTGCCTCGGAGCCGAAGCGCTGGAGCGGCACGCCGGTGCTGACCATGTGGGTGGTGACGGAGAAGCTCAGTCCCCCGTCCCGGCAGCTCTGTCCGAGCCCTTCCAGGACGTACATCGTCGTCAGCAGGTCCTGCCCGAGGCCGCCCCAGCGCTCCTCGAAGGGCAGCCGCAGGAGGTCCGCTTCCCGTACGAGCTTCCACTGCTCGTACGGGAACTCGCCCGCGCGGTCGCGCTCCCGCAGGCCCTCGCCCAGGCGCTCGCCCAGCGGCGGCAGCGCGGCGCGCAACTCCCGCTGGTCGCGGGTCCACTCGATCACAGCACGTCCTTCCGGAGACAGTCGGTTCGGGGCCTGGGCCCGGTTCGGCGGCGGGAGCCCACGCGTCAGCGGCGGGAGCTCACCAGCGGGCTCAGTAGTGGGAGAAGCCGCTCTCGTCAAGGCTGTGCACCTCGTCGCCGCGCAGCGGGGGGTTGAAGACGCTGATCAGGTGCAGGTCCTCCTCGGGGTGTGCGAGGAGGAAGTGCGCGTCGTGCTGGTCCAGGGCGTAGAGGACGCCCGGCTGTATCTCGTACGTGACCGAGCCGTCCGCGCTCATGAGTTCGCCGCGGCCGCTGATGCAGTAGCAGGCCTCCAGGTGGCGGCGGTACTGGAGACGGGACTTGGTGCCGGCGCGCACGAGTGTGTCGGCGACGGTGAAGCCCATGCCGTCGGCCTGGACGAGCAGGCGGGTGCTGAGGCCGTTGCCCCATTCGACGGTCTGGGACGCGGACTTCTCACGAACGAACATTGGATGCCGCCTTTCAGTTGCTTACCTGAGTAGTGGTCGTGTCGATGAAGGTCTGGATGGCGCGAACCGAACGGAAATGGTCCGGGGTGAATTCCACCTGTTCCACGGGAATGTCGAACCGCTTTCCGATCCAGGTGATGACCCGTACGAGTTGCAGGCTGTCGACGACGCCCGTCTCCAGCAGGTCGTAATCGGGGTCGAGTTGGCTCGGCACGATATCGGGGATGAATTCCGAGGCGATGAACCGCTGTATTTCCGCGGTGTGGTCCATGGGCGTTGAGGTCCCTTCGGGTGTTCTTCAGGAGTTCAGCCGCAGGCTTCTGACCCGG
Organism: Streptomyces pathocidini; assembly: GCF_001418495.1. GTDB lineage: Bacteria > Actinomycetota > Actinomycetes > Streptomycetales > Streptomycetaceae > Streptomyces > Streptomyces pathocidini. The sequence continues at coordinate 4,628 of NZ_LIQY01000294.1, forward strand.
GCGCGGTCGGTCTTTCCGGTGGGGCCCTGCGGCAGCGCCTCGTCGGTGATCACCAGCTCCGCGGGTAGCGCGGTCCTGGCCAGCCGCCGGGCGCAGTGCGCGCGCAGGGTGAGGCTGTTGAGGCCGGTTCCGGGGGAGCGGCGTACGAGCGCGTGCAGCCGGTTGCCGGCCACCTCGTCCGGCAGCGGCACGACCACGGCCTCGGCCACCTCCGGGTGGGCGAGGAGCACCCGCTCGACCTCCTCCAGGTTGATCCGCACCCCGCGCACCTTGACCTGGAAGTCGGCGCGCCCGACCAGCCGGAGCGTCCCCTCCGCGTCCCGGCTGACCAGGTCGCCGCTCCGGAAGTACGCGCGCGTGGCGCCGTCCGGGTCCCGGCGGGTGACGAACCGGCCGCGGCTGAGCTCGGGGTCGAGGTAGCCGTGGGCCTGGAACGGGGTGTGGACGAGGAGTTCGCCCGTGCCGGGCCCCTCCACCGGGTCGAGAGACCCGGGCCGGACGAGCAGGGCGCGGACCCCGGGCAGCGGAAGGCCGAGCGGCAGCGCCCCGCCGGCCGGGGCGGCCCCGGCGCCGTCCGGCTCCCCGGTCCGGTGCGCCGCCCCCGTCTCGTACGGCCACGAGTCCAGCCGCAGCATCAGGCTGTCGTTGGTCTCGGTACAGCCGTAGAGGTTGTGGAGGGCGGCCTCCGGGAACATCGCGGGCAGCGCCGCCAGCAGCCGCGGCGGCATGGCGTCCCCGGTGAAGACCACCTGCCGCACGCCTGGGAACACCGCCTCCTCCGGCGGCCCCGCGTCCCGCAGCAGCCGGTACGCCATGGGCACGGCCTGCACCAACCCGACCCCGCCCGCGAGGAGTTCCCGCAGGTGGGCGCCGTCGGTGGCGCGGTCCTGCGCGACCAGCACCGTGCAGCCGCCGACGGCGAGTGTGGTCCAGATGTCGAGCAGCGACAGGTCGAAGTTGAGCGGGGCGTAGCTGAGCACCCGGCTGCCCGGGCCGAGCCCGAACTGCTCGGCGGCCCAGGCCGTGAAGGCCTCGACCCCGTCCAGCCGGAGCGGCACGACCTTCGGCAGGCCGGTGGAGCCGGAGGTGGTCAGCAGCAGCCGGGCGTCCTCGGGGACCCGGGGCGCGCCGGGCGCGGGTTCCACGGCCTCGGCGGTCAGCCCGCCGTAGCCCCCGGCGTGCACGGCTTCCCCCAGGGAGAGGATCCGGTCGGCGCCGGACGCGGCGGCCAGCTCGCGGAAGGTGTCCGCGCCCAGCTCGGCGGACGGCAGCAGCACCGCGCGCCCGTCCGCGAGGCAGGCGATGACCAGCGCGATCGCCGCGGGCGACTTCCGCACCCGCAGGCACACGGGCGCTTTCGGCCCGGCGTGGGCGGGCAGTTCGCGGCGCAATTGCTCTACGAGGCCGGCCAGTTCGCCGTACGAGACCTCGCGGCCGTGCCAGGTCAGGGCGGGGGAGTCGGGAGCGCGGCGGGCGTGCGCGGCGAAGGAGGTGAGGAAGGTGCGTGAAGGCATGTTCTCGCTCCCCGTCAGCCGTGCGCCCGCACGGCGCCGGCCGGCTGCCGCAGCTCGCGGTACCCGCCGTCGAAATACAGCAGCGGCCGCCCCTCGCGGCTGCCCGCCGCGGCCACCCGGCCGATGACGATGGCGTGGTCCCCGCCGCCGACCACGTTCTCCAGGCGGCAGTCGAACCAGCTCAGGCAGTCGGCGACCACGGGTGCTCCGGTGGCGCCCCGCTCGGTCGCCACGGTCGGGAACGAGCCCACCGCGCGGCCGTTGCCCTGGGTGGAGAAGTGGCGCGAGACGTGCTGCTGGTCGTGGTTCAGGACGCTGACTGCGAAGACCTCGGAGGCCAGGATCGCGGTCACCAGCGGGCTCAGCCGGCCGATCGAGACCGAGACCATGAGCGGGTCGAGCGAGAGCGAACCGAATGCGGAAACGGTCTTTCCGAAAACCTCGGCGCCGTTCCGGGTGGACACGACCGTAACTCCGGAAGCGAATTTCCCGGCGGCCGCGCGGAATTCCTCTTCTCTACATACGGGTCGCTCGGCAGGCCACTGGCCTTTCACCATCACAGCCCCCCCTTTGGCGTGTTGGACCCCTTTTGGGAACGCTCACGACAGTAAGGGCGAGTAGTGGCCAGCGGCCACTACTCGTTCGAGCAGGCGCTTTCCCCTACCCGGTCGAGTAGGGGAAACGGGAACGGTTTTCGCGCTCACCCCTGAAGCGCCCCCGACGCTCACCCCCGGCGCTCTCCCTCGGCGCCTCTTCCCGGGCGCTTCCCGGAGCTTTCCCGGGTCCTCCTCCCGCGGCTCTTCCCGGTGCGCTATTCCGCCCCGTTCAGCGGAAGCCCGAGCGCCGCCGCCATCACGTCCCGGGCGATCGGCGCCGCGCTGCCGCCACCGCTGATGTCGGCCCGGTCCGCCTCCGCGTCCTCGATGACCACCGCGACCGCGACCCCCGGGTCCATCGCGTCCGGCTTCCGTGCCCAGGAGATGAACCAGGCATACGGCGTACCGGAGTTGTCCACGCCATGCTGGGCCGTGCCCGTCTTGCCGCCGACCTCGACCCCCTCGATCGCGGCCCGGCCGCCCGTGCCCGCCTCGACGGCGGCCACCATCATCTCCCTGAGCTGCACCGCCGTACTCGGGCTCATCGCCTGCCGGTACGGCTCCGGGTCCGTCTTCGCGACCGTCGAACCGTCCGACTTCGCCAACCGGTCCACCAGATACGGGCGTTGGACGAACCCGTCGTTGGCCACCGCCGCCGCGACCATCGCCATCTGCAGCGGCGTCGCCCGCGTGTCGTACTGCCCGATCGAGGAGAGCGCGACCTGCGCCTTGTCCATCGAGGTGTCGAAGTTGCTGGCCGCGACGGCCGAAGGGACGTGCAGCGAGGGGTCGTTGAAGCCGAACCCCTCCGCCGCCTCGGCCATCCGCTTCAGCCCCACGTCCGCCCCCAGATGCCCGAACACGGTGTTGCACGAGGCCGCGAACGCGTACAGCAGCGACGCGTCCCGGCAGCCGCGCGCCTCGTTCGTCAGCCGCGTCCTGGTGCCGGGCAGGGTGTACGGGTCGGGGGTGTCCGTGCCGGAGTGGATCGAGGGCAGGACCCCCGCGTCCAGCACCGCCGCGGCCGTGACGACCTTGAA
>NZ_LIQY01000295.1 GCF_001418495.1 Streptomyces pathocidini
CGCGGCTTGCTCGTTGGGGAAGTGCCCGCGGGCTTTCACTGCCCGTCGTATCCGCGCGTTCACCGACTCGATTGCATTCGTGGTGCAGACGATGCGGCGGATCTCGGTGTCGAACTGTAGGAACGGGGTGAACTCCTCCCAGGCGTTCTCCCAGAGTTTCACGATCGCTGGGTACTTCCGGCCCCAGGCATCGGTGAACTCGGCGAACCGCTCCAGAGCGGCCTCCTCGGTCGGCGCTGTGTAGACCGGCTTGAGAAGCTTGGCGATCTTGTCCCAGTCCTGGCGTGCCGCGTATCGGAAGGAGTTCCGCAGCAGGTGGACCACGCAGGTCTGCACGATCGTCTTCGGCCAGACGGTCTCCACCGCGTCGGGCAGGCTCTTGAGCCCGTCGCAGACCAGCATGAGCACGTCGCTGACGCCGCGGTTCTTGATCTCGGTGAGGATGTGCAGCCAGTGCTTGGCGCCCTCGCCGCCGTCACCGGCCCACAGCCCCAGGATCTCGCGCCGGCCCTCGGTGGTGACGGCCAGAGCCACATAGATGGGCCGGTTGGCGACCGCGCCGTCGCGGATCTTCACGTGGATGGCGTCGATGAAGATGACCGGGTAGACGGCGTCGAGGGGCCTGCTCTGCCATTCGGCCATGCCCTCGAGGACTTTGTCGGTGATCGTGGAGATGGTCTGGCGGGAGACGTCGGCGCCGTAGACCTCGGCCAGGTGGGCCTTGACCTCGCCGGTGGTCAGGCCCTTCGCGGCCAGCGAGATGACCATCTCGTCGACGCCGGTCAGGCGCTTCTGCCGTTTCTTGACGATCTTCGGTTCGAAGGAGCCGTCGCGGTCGCGGGGCACGGTTATCTCCACCGGACCGACGTCGGTCAAGACGGTCTTGGAGCGTTTGCCGTTGCGGGAATTGCCGCCGTTCTTTCCGGCGCCGCATCGTGCTTGTCATATCCGAGATGGTCGGTGATCTCGCCTTCCAGGGCGGACTCCAGCAGCCGCTTGGTCAGCTGCTGCAGTAGCCCGCCCTCGCCGGTCAGCTGCAGGCCCTCGGCCTGAGCCCGACCCACCAGCTCGTCGATCAACTGGTCGTCCACGGCCTTCACCGACGCAGCCTTCGTGGGCTCGACGGTCCCGGACTCGGACACGTTCTCACTGGTCATCGATGCATCTTCCATGATCGGGAGTTACACCGAACGTCTTACAGTCCCTCCACAGCAGGTCACTTACGGGACAGCCTTCAGGCGGCAGCCTTCTTGCGTGCCATTTCGCGGGCTCGGGCGTCCAGTTGCCGGGCGTGGCCGTTCGTGAGGTGGGGGCGGATGCGGCGCCGCATGATGTCGAAGTGCTCGTCGGCGCGGACCGAGGAAAGGCTCGTGTAGTCGTCCAGAAACCTGTTCCAGGTGGCGCAGGCCTCTTCGAGGTGGCCCATTTCGAGCTGCCGTTGGGCGAGGAGGCCGTTCGCATGGGCGCTGCCCTGGCGTTCCATGGAGGGACGGGCACGGTTCGAGGCCTTCATGGCCTTGACCGATCCTGCTACGTCGCCGAGGGCGTAGAGGACGCTGGAGGTGTGGAAGAGGTACGCCGCCTGGTCGTAGCCGCCCACCGCATCGCGTCGGTTGTCGGCCTTGGCCAGGGCCGCCTCTGTCTCGGTCAGGCGCCTGAAGGCCTGAGCCCGATCTCCGACCATGGCCGCGCTCTGCGCCTGCTGGCCTCGCAGGAAGGCCTGGAGGCGGGGGCCGGCTTGGGGGGCGGCTTCGGCGGCGGAGTCGGCCAGCTCGAGGGCCTTGTTCGCGTGTTTGAGGTTGGCGGCCTGGAGGGCCATGCCGCGTAGCGTGCGGCAGTAGGTCAGATGTTCCTCAGCCGCTCCGGCCAGTTCCAGGGCCTGGAGGTAGTAACGCTGGCCCAGGCCGTGGGCCTTCTCGTACATGGCCATCCAGCCCGTGAGGTACACGAGGTCGGAGGCGGCGGCGAGCATGCCCTTCCGGGTCGCCGCGGAGGCGTCGGCCTTCAGGTACGGGGCCACGGTGTTGACGATGAAGGCCGCGGCCATGGGGCGGGCGTGCCCGCCGCCCAACTCGTCGAGGATGTCCGCGATCCGCTCGGTCATGGTGCGGACGGTCGCGATCTCCCCCGCCCCGATCCGTACGGTCCTGCCGACGGCCTGATGCTCCAGCCGCCCCCGCGCATCGTCAAAGCGGGGGACGGCGAGCACGGCGGAGTATAGCGCGCTACCGAGAACTTTGCGCCGAGACGGGTCCATGTCTGCCCTCCCAGTGACGACCAGTCCTTCAAGAGTGTCCCCGGGCTGGGTGGGCACCGCGCGTTCGAACCGGCCACTTTGGGTAGAGCCCCAGGCGCACACCGGGGCCCTACTATCTGCCTCATCCCGCACGGGGGCACGGGACGCGACGGAGCCTTACGGCACCCGGACGGGTACCGGGTTGTCCGGGCTGTCGAGCCAAACCCTCTGGCCCTGCGAGGTGACCGTCAGTCCGTACCGTTCGAACTGCGGCTCACCTTGCTTGTGCCACCAGGACATGACGGCTTCGACCTCGGCCCACAACTGGCGGGGGCCGTACTCGACGACCTCGTACTCGGTGCGGCCGTGTTCGTAGTCGGCTGTCGCCCACGATGTACCGGCCATGTCGAGAATCCACAGCCGGTAGGCGCCGTCTGTTCCTGCCTGCACCCGACAGAACATGTCGGGCACCTGCACGCCGAGCGTGAACATGTGGATCCAGTCGCCCATGTCGTCAGGCGACAGGCTCGATGCGCGTTTTTCGCCGTCTGCCGACCATGCATCCGCCCCTGGGAACGAGCTTGTCGGCGGGAAGGTATCGCGCTGGTCGCGCAGGCGCATGAACGCCGACGACAGGACGAACGGGCCCGACGCGACGCCGCCCTCGCCGACCGTCAGCCGCGCGATTCCCTGCCCGCCGTACGCCGGCCCCCACGGAGCGACGATGATCCCGCCGGGTCGCGTCTGCTCGACCCACGCGTACGGCACGCGGGCAATCGAGCAGGTCGCTATGACCCTGTCGTACGGGGCGCGTTCCAGGTGGCCGGCGGAACCGTCGCCGACCAAGGTCAGCGGTTCAAGACCGGTCGCACCGAAGCGGCGCCGGGCCTCCTCCGCTACGGCCGGGTCGACCTCGACCGTCACGACGTTGTCCGGCCCGAGCCTGTGGGTCAGCAGCGCCGCGTTCCAGCCAGTACCCGTACCGATCTCCAGCACACGGCATCCGCGCTCGACGCTCAGCTCGCGCAGCATCGAGAACACCATCTTCGGCATGGAGTTGGACGACGTAGGCGCCCGCCCTTTGCCTGTGCCCGAGTGCGCGCCGTCGTCCCACTGCGTCGTCAGGGGAATGTCGCTGTAGACCTTCCCCCACCACTTCGCCGGGTCCGTCTGGCGATCGATCACCTCGCCCTGCCGGTTGCCGCCCGCCGTGCCCGGCCACAGCTTGTCGGGTACGAACGCGTCGCGCGGTACGGCCTTGAACGCGGGCAGCCAATCCGAGGAGAGGGCGCCCTTTCCCATGAGCACGGAGGCCAGTCCTCCCGGGCCGGCCTCCTGCACGTCGTGCTCGTTCACTTGCCGTCCTCCGGGCCCTGGCCGTCGCTGGAGTTACCGCCTTCGTCCGAGCCGCCCCCACCGTGCTTGTTGCCGCTGTCGCTGTCGTCCTGCGGGTTGCCGCCGGTGGCGCTGATGATCCACGGAGCGTTCAACTTTCCTCCTCGATGAGTCGATTGCTGCTATGAATCCCGCCTCGGCCGAGTGATGAGCCATCGGACGCAGCCGAGGCGGAGCCTACGCGGGCGCCCGTGGGCGCCCGATACACAGCGGCAGGCCAGGAATGCGCAGGTGCCGCCGCGTGAGTGCTGGCAATGGTCAGCATCGTTCGGCCTCTCGGGCCCACTTGCGGTCCGAGTCCATCACGTGAAGGAACCCGCCGAGCTTCTCAACCTCCCGCGCCACCTCGTGGTACTCCTGCGGAATCGTTGAGATCATCGAACGCCACGAGGTGAGAACGGCCCCTGCCCGTCCGCCCTCGACCTCGCTGAGCGCACGTGTCAGGCCTTGGCGCCCATCCGGAGGGAGCAGGCCGACGCGGTCCTCGATCACCTCCGTGATCTCCCAACCGAACGCGTCGGCGTAGTCGGTGCACTCCTTGCGCGGCTTGGCGAGGTCGGTGCTCGGCGCGGCGCACAGATAGATCACGACGCGGAACCGTTCGACCCGAGACTCGCTCGGTACATCCCCCTCGCCCGGCACGCGACCGGCCGCCTGGTCCGCAAGAGCGCGCCGCCGCCTGCGGGCACTCTCGGTACGACGGGCCGGAGTTGGCCCCTGCATCAGTCCGTCTTCGCTGCTGACCATGCGTCAATCGTGTCGCGATCATCACGCATAGCGAAGAGACGGTCCGTAGGACTGGAGCCAACTGACGAGCCGTCAACTCCTACGCTCCGTAGGAGTTATGCGATCAGTGGCACACCGATCAGATCGCTGATGTGCCGGACACGCGCCGTCGACACCTTCGCGAGACGCTTCCCGATAACCCCCGGCAAAGCCTGGTGCTTGACCCACTCCGGGGCATCGAGCCCCACCTCGATAAGCATGTCTCCCGCCTGGTCGTACAGACCGGCCGCGCACTGTGCGAGCGCCACATCGAGCCGATACCGGTTCCTCGCCACCTTGGACATGCCTGTCGGCAGCTGCGCCATGTCCGGCTGGTTGGCGAGCTTGAGCGCCCAACCGTAATTCTTCAACGCGACGTGAATTCCGACCGCTTCCGTCTTCACCGCCGTCGGCCCGAAACTGGTCCCATACACCTTCATGTCGGTACCGAGCCTCGCCGCGGCGGCGTGCGCCTGCGAAAGGTAATCGTCCGCCGCGCTCTCGTCCTCGTGCCTCGACGCGGCGACGGCCGCCGAGATCATCAAGCGCCCGTACGCGAGCAGTTGCGGACGAGACGACTTGCTGAACGACGGCTCGATCGCGAGAGCGGCGCGCTCGGCCACCGCGACCGCGCGTGGCATCTTCGCCCCGCGGAGATGGATCCAGGACAGAGTCGACTCCAGCAGAGCCGTCATCATCGGGTCGTCAGCCTGCTTGGCGAGCCCCTTCGCCGACGTGAGCGCCGACAGGGCGAGGTCACGCGATCCGAACCCGTTCGCCGTCGACGCGGCAACGCGGTACGTACTCGCCAGGATCACCGCGAGGCGGTCGCGCTCAGCGCCGGTGGCGCTCGCGTACCGCACCTGTCCCTCCATGAGCACCCGCGCGGCAAGGCCGGCCACCTTCGCCGTGTCGCTGTCCCAGTACGCCGACCACGCGAGGTCGCGGACATCGGCCAACTCTTCGACCGTGGTCGGGTCTTCGAAGCCATCCCACTCCCCGAGTGCGCTGTCGTGCACGGCGTCGGACAACTGGCGCAGGGCGGCGCGGTTGCTCCGGTCCATGCCACGCCGGGGCGCCTGCTGCCCCAGGATCACGGCAACGTCTGTCTTCAACGCAGCGGCGAACTTGAGCAAGGACCCGACGGACAACTCGCCGCGGTCTTGCTCGGCCTTCTGCACAGTCGCGTACGAGACGCCCGCAAGTTCCGCCAGACCCATCTGCGTAAGGTCGGAACCCCTCAGGCTTTTGATGCGCTGACCAGTCGACAAGTCGGCCCAGTTGCTCACGTTCACCTCAGCAGGTAGCTCGGGCGCCAGTGGCTTCTCTCCCGATGGTAGGCCCATGGCGCATTTGGGCCCATGGGGAACGGGATGGCGGGCTGGGCCAGCGCGGTGGAACGCGATCGGGCCCGCGCCGACTGTGGGACGAGGTCGAGGCGGCCCATCATTGGTGGACCGACCAAGGCAAGCCGGACCACACCCGCTTCGGTATCTCCGTCACACCGGAGGGGCAACGGGCCTGGCTGGACGAGCCGGAGCAGTCTTGGCCGCTCTGACGCAGCCTAGAGACACTTCAGCAACTCGTCGATGCTCCAGTCCGCCTGCCGAGGGATGGAACGCAGCGTCCCCGGGGCGAGGTTGGGGTGGATCGGGACGATCGCAGTTCGCCCGTCGGCCCGGTACTTCGCGTGGCTTCCCCGCGCTGAGACGTGTTCGAAACCCCCAGGCTGGAGCGCCTTGCTGACTTGAGTTCCGGAGAGACCACGAGGCAGAGCGGGAGTCACGCGACCCGCACCTGCACCGGAGCGGTGATGACATCGTGGATTGCAGGGATCGGCTCGTCCTCGAAGTAGAGCTCCAGGGCTTCCCGCAGGTTGTCGAGCGCCTCTTCGATCGTCGCGCCCTGGCTCGTCACCTCGGCTTCGAGGCATCGGGCCACGTACAACTCGTCCTCATGTGTGACGGCGGCAGTCAGCCGGACGGCATGCTCAGTCATGCCCCAAGTCTTGCATGGGACGAATGAGGCCGGGAGGCCTCATCCGTACGGGAAACCTGCAGGTCAGGCGATATGTTCCAGCACGACAGGAGTCGTCGTGAAGGCCACGCCCCCCGGGGCGATGTCGATCGCGCCGGACAGGGCCTCCGTCGCGTAAGCGAAGCGCTCCGGCGTGTCCGTGTGGAGGGTCAGCAAGGGGTGGCCCGCTGTCACCATGTCGCCCGGCTTCGCGTGGAGTTCCACGCCCGCCCCCGCCTGGACCGGGTCCTCTTTGCGGGCTCGGCCCGCGCCCAGGCGCCAGGCCGCCACGCCCACGGCGTAGGCGTCCAGGCGGGTCAGGACGCCGGTGGAGGAAGCCGTGACGACCTCCCGCTCGCCGGCCACCGGCAGCGGCGCCGAGGGGTCGCCGCCCTGGGCGGTGATCATGCGGCGCCAGACGTCCATCGCCGAGCCGTCCGCCAGGGCCTTCGCCGGGTCCGCGGCCACCAGGCCCGCCGCGTCCAGCATCTCCCGGGCCAGGGCCAGGGTCAGGTCGACGACGTCGCGGGGGCCGCCGCCCGCGAGGACCTCCACCGACTCGCGGACTTCCAGCGCGTTGCCTGCCGTCAGGCCGAGCGGGGTCGACATGTCGGTCAGCAGCGCGACCGTGCGGACGCCGTGGTCCGTGCCCAGGCCGACCATCGTCCGTGCCAACTCCCGTGCGTCGTCGGCCGTTTTCATGAAGGCGCCGGAGCCGGCCTTCACGTCCAGGACCAGTGAGCCCGTACCCTCCGCGATCTTCTTCGACATGATCGAGGAGGCGATCAGCGGGATGGACTCGACCGTGCCCGTGACGTCCCGCAGGGCGTACAGCTTCCGGTCCGCCGGGGCCAGGCCCTCGCCCGCCGCGCACACCACCGCGCCCGCGTCCCGCAGGACGGACAGCATCTCGTCGTTCGAGAGCGAGGCGCGCCAGCCCTTGATCGACTCCAGTTTGTCCAGCGTGCCGCCGGTGTGGCCCAGGCCCCGGCCCGAGAGCTGCGGGACCGCCGCGCCGCAGGCGGCGACCAGCGGCGCCAGCGGGAGTGTGATCTTGTCGCCGACGCCGCCCGTCGAGTGCTTGTCGGCGGTCGGGCGCGGCAGCGACGAGAAGTCCATGCGCTCGCCGCTGGCGATCATCGCCGCCGTCCAGCGGGCGATCTCCGCGCGGTCCATGCCGTTCAGCAGGATCGCCATGGCCAGCGCGGACATCTGCTCGTCCGCGACCTCGCCGCGCGTGTACGCGTCGATGACCCAGTCGATCTGCTCGTCCGCCAGGCGTCCCCCGTCGCGCTTGGTACGGATGACGGAGATGGTGTCCATGGCCACTACCTGTTTCCCCCTCGGTTTCTTACGGGCGTTCCCGGTTCTTACGGGCGTCCAAGTCCCCTGCGTCGAACGCCGCCGGCAGCAGCTCCGCCAGCCGCCTCGGCCCGCCCTCCGCGTCCACCAGCAGCTCCGGTCCGCCGTGTTCCCACAGCAGCTGGCGGCAGCGGCCGCAGGGCATCAGCAGGTCGCCGGAAGGGCCCGCGCAGGTGAACGCCGTCAGCCGGCCCCCGCCGGTGGCGAACAGCTGCGACACCAGGCCGCATTCGGCGCACAGCCCGACCCCGTACGCCGCGTTCTCCACGTTGCAGCCGCCCACCATCCGGCCGTCGTCCGCGTACGCCGCGGCGCCCACGGGGAAGCCGGAGTAGGGGGCGTATGCGCGGCCGAGCAGTTCGCGGGCGTGCGCGCGCAGGCGCTCCCAGTCCGGCTCAACCGCGGTACGCGTCACGTGCCCTGGCCCTTCCGATACGGCTTCCCGATCGCCCTCGGCGCCCGCAGCCGCTGCGCCGCGAACGCCAGCACCAGCAGCGTCGTGACGTACGGCGTGGCGTCGACGACCTCCACGGGCACCGTATCGGTGAAGAGGTACCAGACTGCCATCAGCACGGCGATTCCCCCCGCGGTGAGCGCCTGCTTCAGCCGCCCGGACCGCAGACCCCACAGCACGAGGCCGACCAGCAGCACGGCCAGGAGCAGCAGCAGGGCGTGCACCGTCTCGCCGCCGCCGCGCAGCTGGAGGCTGTCGGTGAAGCCGAACAGGCCCGCGCCGAGGGCGACTCCGCCGGGGCGCCAGTTGCCGAAGATCATGGTGGCGAGGCCGATGTAGCCGCGGCCGCCGGTCTGGCCGTCCTGGTAGAAGTGCGAGGAGACGACCGCGAGGAACGCGCCGCCGAGCCCGGCGAGGCCGCCGGAGATGAGCACGGCCGCGTACTTGTACCGGTAGACGTTGACGCCGAGGGACTCCGCGGCGACCGGGCTCTCGCCGCAGGACCGCAGCCGCAGCCCGAACGGGGAGCGCCACAGCACGAAGAAGGTGGCGACGAACAGGCCCGCGGCGATCAGCGTCAGCCAGGACACCTCGGTCACCAGGCCCCGTACGATCCCGGCCGCGTCCGAGACCAGGAACCAGTCGTGCTTCTCGACCGAGCCCAGCCGGCCCGAGAGCCCGGGGACGGAGAAGCTGCCCAGGCCCTCCATCGGCGGCGACTGCTTGTCGTTGCCGCCCGCGGCCGCGGCCGCGCTGCCCTCCGCGCCGAACCACATCTTGGCGAGGTACTGCGCGAAGCCCAGCGCCAGGATGTTGACCGCGACGCCGGAGATGATGTGGTCCACGCCGAAGGTGACGGTCGCGACCGCGTGGATGAGCCCGCCCAGCGCGCCGAGGCCGACGCCCGCGAGCACCGCCCACCAGGGCCCGTACTGCCAGCCGATCCAGCCCGCGCCGAAGGTGCCGAGGATCATCATCCCTTCGAGGCCGATGTTGATCACGCCGGCCCGCTCGGACCACAGCCCCGCGAGCCCCGCGAGGCCGATCGGCACGGCCGCGCCGAGCGCGCCGCCGTACTGCCCGCTGGAGGTCAGGTCGTCCGCGCCGGTCAGCGCCCGCAGCGCCGAGAGGGCGAGCAGCAGGCCCGCGACGATCAGCAGGATCATCGGGTACGAGAGCTTGCGGCGGCCGCCGCTCTTGCCGTTCGGCTGCTTCACCGGCGCCGTTGCCGTGGTCGCGCTCATGCCGACACCTCCGCGTCCTCGGTCCTACGGGCCTGGGCGGCGAGTTCGGCGCCGACCTTCCGCTGCTGGCTCTTGAGGCCGTAGCGGCGCACCAGCTCGTACGCGACGACCACGCAGAGCACGATCACGCCCTGGATCACGCCGACGATTTCCTGCGCGTAGCCCTCGAACTCCAGCTGGCTGCCGGTCCGTTCGAGGAAGCCCCACAGCAGCGCGCCGAGCGCCATGCCGACCGGGTGGTTGCGGCCGAGCAGCGCGATGGCGATGCCGGTGAAGCCGAGCCCGGCGGGGAAGTCGTTGCCGTAGTTGTACGAGACGCCCAGCAGCGTGGGCATGCCGACCAGGCCCGCGACGGCGCCGGAGAGCAGCATGCTGGTGACCACCATGCGTTTGACGCTCACCCCGCTGGCCTGCGCGGCGGACTCCGAGCGGCCGACGGCGCGCAGGTCGAAGCCGAAGCGGGTGCGGCCGAGCAGGAACCAGTACCCCAGCCCGGCCAGGACCGCGACGACGATGAAGCCCTCGATCGGGTCCGGGGTGGTGGGGAGGGTGAAGAAGTGGCTGGACGCAGGGAGCGTCGGGGTGTGCAGGAGGTTGTCCTCCCGCTCGCCGAACCGCGCCTCGGCCAGGAAGTAGCCGATGACGGAGGCGGCGATGGAGTTCAGCATGATCGTGCTGATCACCTCACTGACCCCGCGGGTGGTCTTCAGCAGGCCCGCGATGCCCGCCCAGAGGGCGCCGACCAGCATCGCGACCAGGATGACCAGCGGGATCTGGAGGAAGCCGGGCAGTGTGAGCGCGCCACCGACGACGGCGGCGAAGAAGGCCGCGATCCGGTACTGGCCGTCGACGCCGATGTTGAAGAGGTTCATCCGGAAGCCGATGGCCACCGCGAGCGCCGAAAGGTAGTACGGGACGGCCTTGTTGATGATCCAGACCTGGCTGTCGCTCTTCGAGCCGTAGTCGGCCATCACCGAGAAGGCGTGGAACGGGGCGTCCCCGGCGGCCAGGATGACCAGCGAGGTGACGATCAGCGCGGCGACGACGGCGAGGACGGGGGCGGCGAGCCCGAGGGCGAGCCGGTCCTTGTCGAACTTCTTCACTCTTCGCCACCCTCTTCGTGGCCCGCGGCGGAACCGCTGTCGGGCGCGGTGGCGGAACCGCTGTCGGGCGCGGCGAGGTGGCCGCGGGCGGCGCCGGTCATGGCCGAACCCAACTCCTCAGGAGTGATCGTGGCAGGGTCCGCGTCCGCAACCAGCCGGCCGCGGTACATCACCCGCAGGGTGTCCGAGAGCCCGATGAGCTCGTCCAGGTCCGCGGAGATCAGCAGCACCGCGAGCCCCTCGTGGCGCGCCTGGCGTATCTGGTCCCAGATCTGCGCCTGCGCGCCCACGTCCACACCGCGCGTCGGATGCGCGGCGATCAGCAGCTTGGGCCGGTGGCTCATCTCGCGGCCGACGATCAGCTTCTGCTGGTTGCCGCCGGACAGCGAGGCCGCCGTCACCTCGATGCCGGGGGTGCGGACGTCGTAGTCGGCGACGATCCGCTCGGTGTCGGCGCGGGCGCCCTTGAGGTCGAGCAACGCGCCCTTGCTGTTGGGGCGTTCGGTGACGTGCCCGAGGATCCGGTTCTCCCACAGCGGGGCCTCCAGCAGCAGCCCGTGGCGGTGCCGGTCCTCCGGGACATAGCCGATGCCGGCCTCGCGGCGGCTGCGCGTGGGGGCGTGGGAGATGTCGGCGCCGTCGAGGGTGATGACGCCCCCGTCGGGGTCGCGCATCCCCATGACCGCCTCGACGAGTTCGGCCTGCCCGTTGCCCTCCACGCCCGCGATGCCCAGGACTTCGCCCTGGTGGATGGTGAAGGTGATGCCGTCGAGCACGGCCCGTACGACGCCGTCGGTGTCGGTCGCCGACAGGTGCAGCCCGTCGACCCGCAGCATCGGCACATCCGTCACCGTGGACTCGCGCGTCTCCGGCGAGGGCAGTTCGGAGCCGACCATCAGCTCGGCGAGCTGCTTGGGCGTGACGTCGGCGGGGTGCACGGAGGCGACCGTCGTACCGCGCCGGATGACGGTGATGTCGTCGGCGACGGACAGCACCTCGCCCAGCTTGTGCGAGATGAACAGCACGGTCAGGCCCTCGGCCTTGAGCTCGCGCAGGTTGTCGAAGAGCGCGTCGACCTCCTGCGGCACGAGGACCGCGGTCGGCTCGTCCAGGATGAGCGTACGGGCGCCCCGGTAGAGGACCTTGAGGATCTCCACGCGCTGCCGGTCGGCGACGCCGAGGTCCTCGACGAGGGCGTCGGGGCGGACGCCCAGCCCGTACGCGTCCGAGAGCTCCAGGATCCTCGCGCGCGCCCCGGCCCCGATCCCGTACCGCTTCTCGGCCCCGAGGACCACGTTCTCCAGGACCGTGAGGTTGTCGGCGAGCATGAAGTGCTGGTGCACCATGCCGATGCCGCGGGCGATCGCGTCGGCCGGACTGTGGAAGGCGGCCTTCTCGCCGTCGACGGTGATGGTGCCCTCGTCCGGCTTCTGCATGCCGTAGAGGATCTTCATCAGGGTCGACTTGCCGGCGCCGTTCTCCCCGACGAGCGCGTGGACGGTGCCGCGCCGGACGGTGATGTCGATGTCGTGGTTGGCCACAACTCCCGGAAACCGCTTGGTGATTCCGTGGAGCTCCACGGCGGGGGCGGTGTCCCCGCCGTGGTCGGGTGGCGGGCTGGTGGACGCGTTGATGGCGCACTCTCCTCGCAAGGGAGCGGTGTGGGCAGGGCGGTACGGCGTTGGGGTGCGGGG
>NZ_LIQY01000296.1 GCF_001418495.1 Streptomyces pathocidini
GCTGCCGCCGGGCGTGGTGACCACGACCGGGACGTTGCCGGGCGCTGCACCCGCCGGGACGATGCCGGTGAGGAGGGTGCCGGAGGGGTGGATCGAGATGCTGGTGGCGGCGTTGGCGCCGAAGGTGACGGTTGCGCCGGTCAGGTTGGTGCCGGTGATCGCGAACGGGTTACCACCCGCGAGGGGCCCGGTGAAAGGAAACGGGACGAAGGTCGAGACCGTGGGCGCGGGTGCAAAGTAGGTGAAGGTGGTGGTCGCGCTGCCGCCGGGCGTGGTGACCACGACCGGGACGGTGCCCGCGGCCCCCGGCGGCGTGAAGCCGGTCAGGCTCGTGCCCAACGCGTTGACGGTGACTCCGGTTGCCGGGATGCCGTTGAACGTGACCGTCGCACCGGTCAGGTTCGCGCCGAGGATGGTGAACATGGTGCCACCGGTCGTGGGCCCCGAGGGCGGGGTGAAGGAGCCGATCACCGGGGGCGCCGGGGGGCCGATGTAGGTGTAGGGGAGTGAGTTGGTGGGGCCCTTCGGTGTGAAGGCCACGACCAATACGGTCCCGGCCGCGTGGGCCGGCGCGATGACCGTGACGGTGTTCTGGGTCGGAAGGCCGACTATCGTCGCCGGTATCCCGTCGAAGGTCACCAAAAACGTGCTCTGCAGGTTGGACCCGAGGAGCGACACCGTGTTGCCGCCGGTGGTCGGGCCGTTGTTCGGCGTGAGCGCGACGAGCTGGGGGAAGTGCGGCCCGTGCCCGCCGCCACCGGGCCAGCCCCCGCCGGGTCCGGGCCAGTCGCCTCCGCCTTGCACGATCGCCTGCACCTGCGGTTGAAGGGGTGTGGACATGGAGCTCTCCTTGCGGGGTCTGGGTGGAACGGCGGCTGGTTGCCCTCGGCCGTATCGTCTCGGCCAGGACAACTTCCGCTATGTGAGGGCGAGTTGGGGGGACGCCCCGACCAGGAGTGCTGGTCGGGGCGTCCGGTAGGCGGTACGGGCTCACACGTACGTGAACAGGAGGGGGAAGGAGCTGCCTCCTGGGGTGGTGACGACAACGAACGCGGGGCCGACTGCTCCCGGCGGGGTGGTGCCGGTGAGGGAGAGGCCACCTGGGGCGACGACGACCCCGCCAGCGGGGACGCCGTTGAAGGTGACGGT
>NZ_LIQY01000297.1 GCF_001418495.1 Streptomyces pathocidini
CCTGCTGCCATATGACTGCCATGCCGCGTTCACAGAGCGCCCGGCTCGCCCGGCTCGCCCGGCGCCTGCGGGAGGAAGTCCTCGACCAGCGGGCGGAGCGTCTCCGGTTCGTCCACCCACGGGTAGTGGCCGACACCGCGCAGCGGGCGCAGCACCGCGTTAGGAAAGGAGTCCGCGACGAGTCCGCCCGCGCGCATCCCCGTGACCGCGTCCAGGTCGCCCGTCACGACCAGCACCGGGCACGCCGCCTCCCGCAGCCGGGCGAGGAGCGCGCGGCGCGTGGGCTCGTCCACGCCCTGCCAGAAGCCCGCGCGCGGTACGGGGTTGAGCTGCGCGGCCTCGGCGCGGGCGTGTGCCTGCTGGGGCTCGCCCCAGCGGCCGTACGCCATGGGGGCGGCGCGCAGCAGCAGTTGGCGCACCTCGTCGAGGTCGGACACCTCCGCCAGCTGGTGCACCGCCACCGAGGCGTCCGGCCACCACGGTTCGGCGATCCGCGCCTCGAAGATCTCCCGTGCGTCGTCCGGAAGTTCGCCCTGGAGACGCGAGCCGGGGCAGACCAGCACCAGGTGCGTGAGGCGCGCGCCGTGCGTGGCCGCGTACGCCTGCGCGGTGGCCGCCGCGGCGTCGTGCGCGAGGAGCGCGAACGCGTCGAGGGCGAGGTGCTCGCGCAGCGCCTCCAGGTCCTCGGCGAGGTTCGGGAACGCGTACGAGGACGGCTCGGGGGCGGGCGGCGAGCCGCCGGTGCCGCGCGCGTCGGGCACGACGAGCGGGCGGTGCGCGTCGAGCCCGCCGAGGTCCCCCAGGTAGACGGCGTCCCGGCCGGGCCCGCCGGCCAGGCAGACGAGCGGCGGGGCAGCCGGGCCGGGGGAGCGGGCGGGCAGGACCCGGTAGTGGAGGTCCGTGCCGTCGTACGAGCGGAAGTACGGCATACGGACCAGCTTGCCCGCTTTCCGACCTGGCCAGGCCGAAGGCGCGCTCGAGGGTCCGGACCGGCGCGCGCCCGTGCCCGCTGCCCCGTACCCGCGAAGTGCCCGCCCGTGCTGCCGTGTGTCAGGGAGTGCTGGATCTTCCGAAGGTCGCCGAGGCGCTGCCGTGGTTCGCCGCATGAGCGGAAGGCGGGCCTTCGGTGTGACCTCGGTCGCACCATCGGGGGGTCTCGGGGCATAGCCCCGAAGGGCGGTGAGGGCACCGGTAGGCTGACGCGGTTCCCGATTGCTGATGGGGAAGACTCGCCTCGACCGGAGCCCGAACCGGAGACCGTGACTACCACCACCTCCTCCCACCACCTCTCACCCGCCTTCCCCGGCCGCGCCCCCTGGGGCACGGCCAACAAGCTGCGTGCGTGGCAGCAGGGGGCGATGGACAAGTACGTCCAGACGCAGCCGCGGGACTTCCTCGCGGTGGCGACGCCGGGCGCGGGCAAGACGACGTTCGCGCTGACCCTCGCGTCCTGGCTGCTGCACCACCACGTCGTGCAGCAGGTGACCGTGGTCGCGCCCACCGAGCACCTCA
Organism: Streptomyces pathocidini; assembly: GCF_001418495.1. Taxonomy (GTDB): domain Bacteria; phylum Actinomycetota; class Actinomycetes; order Streptomycetales; family Streptomycetaceae; genus Streptomyces; species Streptomyces pathocidini. The sequence goes on from NZ_LIQY01000297.1 coordinate 1,513, forward strand.
AGAAGCAGTGGGCGGAGGCCGCCGCGCGGATAGGCATCAAGCTGGATCCCGAGTACAGCGCCGGGCCGCTGAGCAAGGAATACCAGGGCGTCGCCGTCACGTACGCGGGCGTCGGCGTGCGGCCCATGCTGCACCGCAACCGGTGCGAGCAGCGCAAGACCCTGGTGATCCTCGACGAGATCCACCACGCCGGCGACTCCCGCTCCTGGGGCGAGGCGTGCCTCGAGGCCTTCGAGCCCGCCACCCGCCGACTCGCCCTCACCGGCACGCCCTTCCGGTCCGACACCAACCCCATCCCCTTCGTCACCTACGAGGAGGGCAACGACGGGATCCGGCGCAGCGCCGCCGACTACACCTACGGCTACGGCAACGCCCTCGCCGACGGCGTCGTCCGGCCCGTCATCTTCCTCTCCTACAGCGGCAACATGCGCTGGCGCACCAAGGCGGGCGACGAGATCGCGGCCCGGCTCGGCGAGCCCATGACCAAGGACGCCGTCTCCCAGGCCTGGCGCACCGCGCTCGACCCGCGCGGCGACTGGATGCCGAACGTGCTGCGCGCCGCCGACCGGCGGCTCGGCGAGGTCCGCAAGGCCATCCCCGACGCCGGCGGGCTCGTCATCGCCGCCGACCAGGACCAGGCCCGCGCCTACGCCAAGTTGATCCGCGAGATCACCGGGGCCGGGCCCACCGTGGTGCTGTCCGACGACAGCGGCGCCTCCCGGCGCATCGACGACTTCAGCCACTCCGACGACCGCTGGATGGTCGCCGTACGGATGGTGTCGGAGGGCGTCGACGTGCCGCGGCTCGCGGTCGGCGTCTACGCCACCACCATCTCCACGCCGCTGTTCTTCGCGCAGGCGGTCGGCCGCTTCGTGCGGTCGCGGCGGCGCGGCGAGACCGCGTCGGTGTTCCTGCCCACCATCCCCATGCTGCTCGGCTTCGCCAACGAGATGGAGGTCGAGCGCGACCACGTCCTCGACAAGCCGAAGAAGGACGGGGAGGAAGACCCGTACGCCGAGTCCGAGAAGGAGATGGAGGAGGCGAACAAGGAGCAGGACGAGGACACCGGCGAGCAGGACCAACTGCCGTTCGAGGCGCTGGAGTCGGACGCGGTCTTCGACCGGGTGCTGTACGACGGGGCCGAGTTCGGCATGCAGGCACACCCCGGGAGCGAGGAGGAGCAGGACTACCTCGGCATTCCCGGGCTGCTCGAACCCGACCAGGTGCAGCTGCTGCTGCAGAGGCGGCAGGCGCGCCAGATCGCCCACAGCCGCAAGAGGCCTGACGAGGATGCCGACCTCCTCGAACTCCCGGCGGAGCGGCGGCCGGTGGTGACCCACAAGGAGCTGCTGGAGCTGCGCAAGCAGCTGAACACGCTCGTCGGCGCCTATGTCCACCAGAGCGGGAAGCCGCACGGCGTCATCCACACCGAACTCCGCCGCGTCTGCGGCGGCCCCCCGACGGCCGAGGCCACGGCCGGCCAGATCCGCCAGCGCATCGCCAAGGTCCAGGAATGGGCAACCAGAATGAGGTGACGCTCGCGCTGAGCGGTACGCCATGGGGCGGCCGGTCGCGTGAGTTCGGCACCGCCGGGCCACGCCGTCGTGGCCGCTCGCCGTTGCGGCGGAAGAATCCTGGGGACTTCGTCCTCAAACCCCTGAGGCGGTGGCCAGGTCCTTGAGGCGCTGGCCGGACCCCTGGCACGCGGGCCCGCCCCAGAATGTCCCCGCCGCGACGGCGAGCGGCCAGGACGGCGTAGGGCGGCGGTGCCGAGCTTGCCGCGGCCCGGTCCCGGTATACGCGGCCCGGTCCCGGTATATACAGGGGCAAACCCCGCCTGACCTGCCCGGATTCTGGACGGGGCCTTCCGCTGAGCGGACCGGGTCGCTACCTTTCCGGTACCCCACACGCCCCGCGGCAGCGCCGCCGCGGTGTGCAGCCGGTGCCATGCGACGACCGGCGGCCTCTACCGTGCGCTGCCGCTGGGGCCGGTGCCGCGCCCGCCGCGAGATGCCGCCGTCACTCAGACGAGGAGGGGGCGTCGTGACCGCTGAGACGTCTCAAACGCTCGACCGGGGACTGCGCGTCCTCAAGCTGCTCGCCGACACCGACCACGGGCTGACCGTGACCGAGCTGTCCAACAAGCTCGGGGTCAACCGGACCGTGGTCTACCGGCTGCTCGCCACCCTGGAGCAGCACGCGCTCGTACGCCGCGACCTCGGTGGCCGGGCCCGCGTGGGGCTCGGGGTGCTGCGGCTGGGCCGCCAGGTGCACCCGCTGGTGCGCGAGGCCGCGCTGCCCGCGCTGCGCGCGCTCGCCGAGGACATCGGGGCCACCGCCCACCTGACGCTCGTCGACGGCGCCGACGCGCTCGCCGTGGCCGTGGTCGAACCGACCTGGACCGACTACCACGTCGCCTACCGCACCGGCTTCCGGCACTCGCTCGACCGCGGCGCCGCCGGCCGCGCGATCCTCTCCGCCCGGCACAACCCGGGCATCGACCCCGGCTTCTCCCTCACCCACGGCGAACTGGAGACGGGTGCCAGCGGCGCGGCGGCGCCGCTGCTCGGCGTGACCGGTGTCGAGGGCAGCGTCGGCGTGGTCATGCTCGCCGACTCCGTACCGGAACGCGTCGGTCCCCGCGTCGTGGAGGCGGCCCGCGAGGTGGCCGATGCCCTCCGCTGACGCCCTCCGCTGACGCCCGCGCCCACCGTCTCGGGCCCATCGTCTCGGGCCGAGTCGGCGGGCGGTCGCCGTGGCCGTCGCGCCGGGTTCCGGCCCGTTGCGGGCAGGCCGCGGCGCGCCGGGTCGGCGCGGTCGACTAGATTCGCCTGCCTGCCAGCCCTCCCGCCCCCCGCTACCGGTGGGGGCCACTCGCCGCGTACCCAGGAGCCCGTCCCCGGCAGGCGGCGGCGCACACCCGTGCTCGCGCTGTGCGCCCTCCC
>NZ_LIQY01000298.1 GCF_001418495.1 Streptomyces pathocidini
GCACGGCCGCGGCCGTCGCCCCCTCCTTCGGCTACGTGCTGGGCATGCTGCTTGCCGCCACCGTCGTCGGCGCCCTCGCCCGGCGCGGCGGCGACCGCGGCGCCCTGCGGACCGCGGGCACGATGGCGCTGGGCTCCGCGGTGATCTACGCGGTGGGCGTCCCGTACCTGGCCGTGGCCGCGGACCTCTCCGCTCCCCAGGCCCTCGCCGCGGGCCTGGTCCCCTTCCTCATCGGCGACGCCCTCAAGGCCGCCCTCGCCATGGCGGCCCTGCCCACCGCCTGGAAACTCGCGAACAAGCGCGGCTAGCCGGCGGCCGCGCGGGCGGTCTTGAACGGGCTGCGGCCCGTTCGAGACCGCCGAACCCCGCCGTGGGGGTTGCCCGCCGTCGCGGCGGGTTTTCTCTCGCGGTGGTGAGGAGCGGGGGACCGGGTCCGGCGGTGCCGGACCCGGCCCTGGTGCGGTCAGGCCACGCCGACCGGGCGGCACAACGGGCCGGGGCCCGCACCCAGTTGACGTGGGTGCGGGCCCCGGCCCGTAACTGCTGCGTGGCTCAGGGCCTACGGCCGGCGCCCATCCGGTCGCGGACCAGGGCGATGGCGACGACGACCGCCGCGACCAGCAGGGACAGCACGACCTGCTGGCGCCCGGCGTCGTCGGTGAGCATGTACACCAGCACGAACGAGATCATCGCGATCGTCGCCCACGTCAGATACGGGAACAGCCACATCCGCACGATCAGCTTCTCCGGCGCCTCGCGCAGGATGATCCCGCGCATCCGCAGCTGCGTGAAGCAGATGACCAGCCAGACGAAGAGCGCGACCGCGCCGGAGGAGTTCAGCAGGAACTCGAAGACGGTGTCCGGCCACTGGTAGTTGAAGAACACCGCGACGAACCCGAAGACGACCGACCCCAGGATCGCCGCCTGCGGCACGCCCTTGGCGTTGGTGCGCGCGAACGCCTTCGGCGCGTCCCCGCGCTTGCCGAGCGAGAACGCCATCCGGGAGGCGGTGTAGAGGCCCGAGTTGAGGCAGGACAGCACGGCCGTCAGCACGATCACGTTCATGACCTGGCCCGCGTGCGGAATGCCGATCGAGTCCAGCGCGGCCACGTAACTGCCGTGCTCGGCGATCGCCTTGGAGTCCCACGGCAGCAGCGTCACGACGACGAAGATCGAGCCCAGGTAGAAGACACCGATCCGCCAGATCACGCTGTTGGTGGCCTTCGTGACCGCCCGGCGCGGGTTCTCCGACTCACCGGCGGCCAGCGTGACGATCTCGCTGCCCATGAAGGAGAAGACGACCATCAGCACACCGGTGAGGATCGCGCCCGCCCCGTTGGGCAGGAACCCGCCGTGCGAGGTGAGGTTGGCCAGCCCCGCGGACTCGCTCTCCGAGCCCGGCAGCACGCCGAACACGGCCAGCCCGCCGAGCACGATGAACGCGGCGATCGCCACGACCTTGATGCCCGCGAACCAGAACTCGAACTCGCCGTACGAGCTGACGGACACCAGGTTCGTCGCCGTCAGCACGACCATCACGATCAGCGCCCAGGCCCACTGCGGCACCGCCGGAACCCAGCCTTCCAGGATGACCGCGCCCGCGGTCGCCTCGACCGCCAGCACCACGACCCAGAAGAACCAGTACAGCCAGCCGATGGAGAACCCGGCCCAGCGGCCCAGCGCCCGGTCCGCGTACTCGGAGAAGGAGCCGGAGGCGGGGTTGGCGGCGGCCATCTCGCCCAGCATCCGCATCACGAAGACGACCATCAGGCCGACCAGCGCGTAGGACAGCAGGATGCCCGGGCCGGCGGTGGCGATGCCGGAGGCCGAGCCCACGAAGAGGCCGGCGCCGATGACACCACCGATGGCGATCATGGAGAGGTGGCGGTTCTTCAGGCCCGGCTTGAGCCCGTCGGGGTTCTGGCCGCCGGAGTCCGGAGTTCCCGGATCCGCGGTCGGCCGGGTGGCCGTGGGGTGCGCGCTCATGGCAACGATCCTTCAGCTGTCTTGGCTAGCTGTCTTGGCTGGCTCCGAGCCCTGGGGGCGGTCTCGGAGTCTCTCGGGTTACGAGCCTCGCCAGTGAAACCCAGGAGAAGCTCAAGGAAAACCTTTGAATCCGGATCGTTGCATTCGAGCGCGCCTTCGCATGTGACACACACCACCCGCAGGCGGCCACCCGCCCGAGGCCGTGCCACACTTCCCCCCATGCGCGTCTACCTCGGCTCCGACCACGCCGGCTTCGAACTCAAGAACCACCTCGTCGAATGGCTGCGGGCCCACGGCCACGAGCCCGTCGACTGCGGCCCGCACCTCTACGACGCCCAGGACGACTACCCGCCCTTCTGCCTCCGCGCGGCCGAGCGCACCGCCGCCGACCCCGGCAGCTTCGGCATCGTCATCGGCGGCTCCGGCAACGGCGAGCAGATCGCGGCCAACAAGGTCAAGGGCGTACGGGCCGTGCTGGCCTGGAGCGAGCAGACCGCGGCCCTCGGACGCGAGCACAACGACGCCAACGTCATCAGCGTCGGCGGGCGGATGCACACCCAGGACGAGGCAGTGAAGTTCGTCGAGGTCTTCCTGAACACCCCGTACTCCGGCGAGGAGCGGCACTCCCGCCGCATCGCCATGCTCACCGCGTACGAGAACACCGGCGAACTGCCGCCCGTCCCGGCCCACCACCCCCAGCAGGAGGGCTGAGCGCCGGATGCCCGAAGGGCACACGATCCACCGGCTGGCCGCCGACCACTTCGCGAGGTTCGGCGGCCGGTCCGTGCAAACCGTCAGCCCGCAGGGGAAGTTCGCGGACGGCGCCGCACTGCTGGACGGCGCCGAGCTCACCGCGACCGACGCCCACGGCAAGCACCTCTTCCTCGGCTTCGGGCCCCCCGGCTGGGTCCACGTCCACCTCGGCCTCTACGGCACCTTCCGCTTCGGCGAGGGCCCCGCGCCCGCACCCGTCGGCGCGGTCCGCCTCCGGCTGACCACCCCCGAGGCGTACGCGGACCTGCGCGGCCCGACGACCTGCGCGCTGATCACCGACGGCGAGAAGGCCGCGATACACGACCGACTGGGAGAGGACCCGCTGCGCCCGGCCGGCGACGGTTCGGCGGCCTGGTCCCGGATCAGCCGCAGTCGTACTTCGCTCGCGGCGCTGCTGATGGACCAGAAGGTCGTCTCGGGCGTCGGCAACGTCTACCGCGCAGAGGTCCTCTTCCGCCACGGCATCGACCCCTATCGGCCGGGCCGCGAGACGCCCCGGGCCCAATGGGACGCCATCTGGGGCGACTTGAGGGAGCTGATGCGGGAGGGCGTGCGCACCAACCGCATCGACACCGTGCGCCCCGAGCACACCCCCGAGGCCATGGGCCGCCCACCGCGCGTGGACGACCACGGCGGCGAGGTCTACGTCTACCGGCGGGCGCGGCAGCCCTGCCACGTGTGCGGCGACGAGGTCCGCACCGCCACCCTCGCCGCCCGCAACCTCTTCTGGTGCGCCACCTGTCAGCGCCCGGGAGCCTGAACCCCTCGCCTGGGAGCCTGAACCCTCCGAACGGCAGCCCCGACTCCCGGAAGCCGTACGCCATCCGTACCCTCCGGCACGGACAGGGTGACCCGGGCCGCGTCCACCTCCGCGTACAACCGCGGCGGGTGACGCCGTATCCGAACCGGCCATAGCCCCCGCGGCGCCGTGAACCCGTCCCCACCAGCGGCCGCCCGCCCCGGCGAGCGTGATTCCGCCCACCCCGGGCGGCCGGAAACCGCCGCGGCCCGCGGCCGATTCGGCGCAACGCCCGGGGTGCCCCTGCAAAGCCACAGGAAGGGTGGATAGGGTCCCGGAGCAATGGCACGCGTCGCGGGAGCAGAGACCCTGACGGCCCGGATGCGCAGGAGGTCGCACCGGGTCCGCATCGGCCTGCGCCGCGCCGGGGTCGACCACTTCCGCGGCGACGCCACCGACTGGGCCGCGCTGGCCGCCCTGCTCCTCGCCGTCCCCGCCATCGTGGCCGGAACGATCGCGGTGCCCGACTGGTGCCCGCCCGCCACCCTCGTCCTGCCGATCGTCCTGGGCGGGCTGCTGCTGCGCCCCGCGAGCCTGCTCCTGCTGTACGGCGGTTCGGCCGTGGGCCTGATCGTCGAGGCTGCCGCCCTCGGCCCGTACAGCCAGGGCCCCTCGCGCGTGACGCCCGGCACGATCCTGCTCGTCGGTGTGATCGGCTTCGTGGGCCTGGCCATCGCCCAGTTCCGCAGCCGGGTCGGCGTGCCGTGGCGGCGCGGCGGCACCATGCTGTTCGACCTGCGCGAGCGCATCCGCGTCCAGAGCAAGCTGCCCGCGCTGCCCAAGGGCTGGCACCGCGAGATGGCGCTGCGCCCGGCCGGCGGCCAGTCCTTCTCGGGCGACTTCGTCGTCGCGGCCCGTACGAACGGCGGGCGCACCCTGGAGGTCGTCCTCACCGACGTCTCCGGCAAGGGCATGGACGCCGGCTCCCGCGCCCTGCTGCTCTCCGGTGCCTTCGGCGGGCTGCTCGGCTCGCTGCCGCCGCACGAGTTCCTGCGCGCCGCCAACGGCTATCTGCTCCGCCAGGACTGGGACGAGGGCTTCGCCACCTCGGTCCACCTCGTACTCGACCTGGACACCGGCGACTACGAGCTGCTCTCCGCGGGCCACCTGCCCGCGCTCCAGCTCAACGCGGGCACCGGCCGCTGGGAGGAGAAGGCCGCCGAGGGCCCGCTGCTGGGCGTGTACGACGGGGCCGAATTCGACCCGACCAAGGGCACGTTGAACTCCGGCGACGTGCTGATGCTCTTCACCGACGGGCTGGTCGAGTCCGCCGAGCGCGAGCTGACCGAGGGCATGGACCGGCTGACCGGCGCCGCCGACCGCTACATCGCCTCCGGCTTCCACGGCGCGGCCTGGCACCTGATCGAGGCGGTCGCGCGGGACGTCAACGACGACCGGGCGCTGCTGCTGCTCTGCCGCGACTAGCCCGCGGACCCCGGGGCACCCGTACGCCCCGGCATGAGGCACCCGTACACCCCGGCCTTGAGACAGCCGTACACCCCGGCCTGAGGCATGGGGACATGGGGAAGGCCCCGGAGCAGCGCCGAGCGCTCCGGGGCCTCACCATCCCGTACGGCCGTGTGCTCAGGCCGACTTGGCCGCCTTCGCGCGGTTGCGGGCGATCTCGGCCGCGTCCCGCTTGAAGGCCCACTCCATCCTCGGCTCCATCGCGAACCGGAACATCCGCTGGACGGGCGGGGTGCACAGCACCGTCACCACGGTTCCGGCGATCAGGGTGACGACGATCGCGCCGAGCGGGGTGTGCAGCCACGCGTAGTCCTCGAACCAGCCCCAGAAGCGCGAGCCCTTGGCGAGGAAGCCGTGCAGCAGGTAGCCGTACAGCGTCCCGGCGCCCAGCACCGTGAACCACATGTGGCGGCGCGGCACCCAGGCGAAGAAGCAGGCCACCAGCACCATCGAGCAGCCGAACAGCGCGAAGGTCATGATCGGTCCCGACCACCACGGGGCGGTCAGCTCCTGCGCGCTGTCGCGGTGGTAGAACCACGCCGACGACATCCGCGGCGCCGCCCAGTACGCGACGGCCAGCGCGACCGCGAGGATCGGCACCGACAGGATCCGCACCTCGCGGCGGCGCATCAGCTGGAAGTGCTCGGGCTTCATGATCAGGCCGATCACGAAGAAGGGCAGGAACTGCAGAACCCGCTGGAGGTCGAGGTCGTCACCGATGTCGGGCGAGACCGACGCCAGCGCGGCGACCGCCAGCGCGAGCGGCAGCGGCCAGCGGACCACCTTCCACAGCGGGGTGGACAGCCGCCACACGAACAGGGCGACCAGGAACCAGGTCAGGTACCACGGGTCCAGCAGGCTGAAGGGCTGCCCCGGGTCGTCGTCCGCCCACCGCTTGAAGAAGGTGTACGCGACCTCGAACAGGACGTACGGCACGGCGATTCCGGTGATCAGGCGCCTGAGCCGGTCGGGCCGCATGTCGAAACTGCGGGAGAAGTAGCCGGAGATGATGATGAACGCCGGCATGTGGAACGAGTAGACGACCATGTAGAGCGCCTCGGCGGCGCGGCTGTCGTCGGTGAGCGGTTCCCAGGAGTGGCCCATCGCGACCAGCACGATGGCCAGGTACTTGGCGTTGTCGAAGAACGCGTCGCGCTGCTTCGGCCGCCCGCCCTTCGCGCCGGGGCCGCCCTTCGCGCCGGGGGCGCCCCGGTGGTCGGCCGAGGGGCCGTTCCCCGCCGCCGGGGTGGTGGGCGGCCCCGCCGACTCCCGGGCCGGGGGGAGCGGAGTCCGCTGATAGCCGTGCGGGCTCAGTGAATGCGTCACAGGCCCTCCCACCACGAACTGGGGGAGACGATCCTGGACCGCACTGCGCATGCGGGGGTCAGGGCAGCGTGAAACATCTGAGGCACGATAGCGCCGCCCCCGCCATCCGTAAAACCATCAGAGGCCATGCCGTCAAGTGCCTGAATTGTCAGGATTGATATCCCTTAAAAGGGTCAAATGGCCTCGTGGGTCCCGAAGGGGAGACGACCGTTCCGGGACTCGGGTGTGACGCGTTCCGCGCACCGACGAAGCGTCATCGGGGGGCGATCCAGGGCAGGTTGGTGGCACGATGGTCGAAGCGGGGGCGTGCGGGGCATGTTCCCCCAGGGCCGGTGAGGCGTTTCCGACCGAGGGTGTGATCCGTGTGGCCATATCGCTGTCCGTCGTGGTGCTGTTGTTGATCGTCTTGGTGGTCATGATCCGCGGAGGCTCGATCAAGGCGGGCCCGGCCGTCGTGGCCGCGCTCTTCGGCTTCTTCCTCGCCTCGACGGACATCGCGCCGTCGATCAACCGCTTCCTCAACTCGATATCCGAGACGATCAGCCAGATCAGCTTCTGAGCGGCCGGACCGGCTTCCGTTCGGGAAGCCGGCGGGTCCGACCGGGAAGCCGGGCCGAGGGGCTGGGCCGAGGAGTCGGGCTGCTGAGGAGTCGGGCCGAGGGGCCGGGCGGAGAAGAAAGCAAAAGCGAGAAAGCAAAAAGCCTCCGGCTCGACCGAGCCGGAGGCGGTGGAGCGGGCGACGGGAATCGAACCCGCGTAGCCAGTTTGGAAGACTGGGGCTCTACCATTGAGCTACGCCCGCGCGCGCCGACGATCTCCAAGAACGCGGCACGGACTGCATCGTAGCGGGTCCCGGCGCCTCGGCGCACACTCCGTATTGCGGCAGCCGCCGCCCGGCCGGGCATGTACCCTACGTGTCGCACCTGCGGGGTGTGGCGCAGCTTGGTAGCGCGTCCGCTTTGGGAGCGGAAGGTCGTCGGTTCGAATCCGGCCACCCCGACCATCATGATCACGTTATGGGGCCCGTCCCGCTTGCGGTTACTATGCAAGCTGCGTGCCCGTGTGTCTCTCTGACCGGGCCGACCCGCCGAGATCCAGCAGACCGCTGGGATTCGGCAGCAGTACCCCCGAGAAGTCAGCCCCAAGGAGACCGAACCGTGAAGAGCGCCGTGGAGACCCTGAACCCGACCCGGGTTCGGCTCACTGTCGAGGTGCCCTTCGAGGAGCTCAAGCCCAGCCTCGACGCGGCGTACAAGAAGATCAACCAGCAGGTCACGGTGCCGGGCTTCCGCAAGGGCAAGATCCCTGCGCGCGTCATCGACCAGCGCTTCGGCCGCGGTGCGGTCCTCGAGGAGGCCGTCAACGACGCGCTGCCGAAGTTCTACAGCGAGGCCGTCAGCGAGGGTGAGCTCAACCCGCTGGGCCAGCCCGAGGTCGACATCACCGAGCTCAAGGACAACGAGCTCCTCGCCTTCACGGCCGAGGTCGACGTCCGCCCGACCCTCGAGATCCCGGACTACTCCGGCATCGAGGTCGAGGTCGACGCGGTCGAGGTGTCCGACGAGGACGTCGAGAAGTCCGTCGAGCAGCTCCGCGAGCGCTTCGCCTCCACCGCCCCGGTCGAGCGCGCCGCCGCCGAGGGCGACGTGCTGACGATCGACCTCGAGGCCAAGGTCGACGGCGAGGTCCTGGAGGACGGCGTCGCCCAGGGCGTCAGCTACACCATCGGCTCCGGCGAGCTCCTCGACGGCATCGACGAGGCCGTCACCGGCCTGGAGGCCGGTGGTTCCGCCACCTTCACCTCCGAGCTCAAGGGCGGCTCCGCCGCGGGCCGCGAGGCCGAGGTCAAGGTCGACGTCACCGCCGTCCAGGCCCGTGAGCTGCCCGAGCTGGACGACGAGTTCGCCCAGCTGGCGAGCGAGTTCGACACCCTCGAGGAGCTGAAGGCGGACAGCCGCCGGCGCCTGGAGGAGGGCAAGAAGTACGAGCAGGCCACCCAGGCCCAGGAGAAGGTGCTCGACGCACTCATCGAGCTGGTCGAGGTCCCGATCCCCGAGAAGCTCCTTGAGGACGAGGTCCGCACCCGCAAGCACAACCTGGAGAACCACCAGCTCGGTCAGATGGGCCTGACCCTGGATTCGTACCTCAAGATCCAGGAGAAGACCGCCGAGGAGTTCGACGCCGAGCTGAAGCAGCAGGCCGAGAAGGGCATCAAGACCCAGTTCATCCTCGACGAGCTGGTCAACAAGGAGCAGCTGTCGGTCGGCCAGGAGGAGCTCACTGAGCACCTGATGCGCCGTGCGCAGTCCTCCGGCATGAGCCCCGACCAGTTCGCCCAGGCCGTCGTCGAGGGCGGCCAGGTGCCGATGCTCGTCGGCGAGGTCGCCCGCGGCAAGGCCCTCGCGGTGGTCGTCGAGGCCGCCACGGTCAAGGACACCAACGGCGAGGTCGTGGACCTGGACGACGAGGACGAAACCGCCGAGACGGTCGAGGCCGAGTCGGCGGAGGCCCCCGCCGCGGAGTCCACCGGGGACAAGCCGGAGGCCTGACCTCCGAGCGGCCGGAACCGGCCCGAACGCCTGACGACGGGCCCGGACGCGCACGGCGCGTTCCGGGCCCGTCGTGGCAGCTCCGCGCCATCCCCCTGCGCTCACAGCGAACAGTTCACCAACCGGGATGGCCGCCGCCGACCAGCGCGTTAGGGTCCGTAGGTATGAGGGCAGGGGAGTCCCCATCGGGGGCCCCAGGTCCGGACGAAGACGCTGACGGCGCGCAGCCGTCACACAACGAGCAGGTGGATACGTGACGAATCTGATGCCTTCCGCCGCGAGCGAGCCGACTTTCGGTACCCACGGCGACCAGGTCTACAACCGGCTGCTCAACGAGCGGATCATCTTCCTCGGCCAGCCCGTCGACGACGAGATCGCCAACAAGATCACGGCGCAGCTGCTGCTCCTTGCCGCGGACCCGGACAAGGACATCTACCTCTACATCAACTCCCCGGGCGGCTCGATCACGGCCGGCATGGCGATCTACGACACCATGCAGTACATCAAGAACGACGTGGTCACCATCGCCATGGGCCTCGCCGCCTCCATGGGCCAGTTCCTGCTGAGCGCCGGCACCCGCGGCAAGCGCTTCGCGCTGCCCAACGCCGAGATCCTCATCCACCAGCCCTCCGCGGGCCTGGCGGGTTCCGCGTCGGACATCAAGATCCACGCCGAGCAGCTGCTGCGCACCAAGAAGAAGATGGCGGACCTGACCGCGTTCCACACCGGTCAGACCGTCGAGCAGATCACCCACGACTCCGACCGCGACCGCTGGTTCTCCGCCGAGGAGGCCAAGGCGTACGGCCTGGTCGACGCGGTCATGGACACGGCCACGGGCATGCCGGGCGGCGGTGGCACCGGGGCCTGAGCCCCGATCGCAGGCCTCGTACTGCCGACCCCAAGACCACCGATCGCCACCAGGATGGTGAAGGACCAGATGAACAACTTCCCCGGCAGCGGCCTCTACCAGGGCCCGGTCGCCGAGTCCCGCTACGTTATTCCGCGCTTTGTCGAGCGCACCTCGCAGGGCGTGCGCGAGTACGACCCGTACGCGAAGCTCTTCGAGGAGCGCGTGATCTTCCTCGGTGTGCAGATCGACGACGCCTCCGCCAACGACGTCATGGCGCAGCTGCTGTGCCTGGAGTCGATGGACCCGGACCGGGACATCTCGATCTACATCAACTCGCCCGGCGGCTCGTTCACCGCGCTGACGGCGATCTACGACACGATGCAGTTCGTGAAGCCCGACATCCAGACGGTCTGCATGGGCCAGGCGGCCTCCGCCGCGGCCATCCTGCTGGCCGCCGGCACCCCCGGCAAGCGGATGGCGCTGCCCAACGCCCGTATCCTGATCCACCAGCCGTACAGCGAGACCGGCCGCGGCCAGGTCTCCGACCTGGAGATCGCCGCCAACGAGATCCTGCGGATGCGCTCGCAGCTGGAGGAGATGCTGGCCAAGCACTCCACCCAGCCCATCGAGAAGATCCGCGACGACATCGAGCGTGACAAGATCCTCACGGCCGAGGAGTCGCTCGCGTACGGTCTGGTGGACCAGATCGTGTCGACCCGCAAGACGACTGTCGGTCTGGCCGGCTGACGCAGGGCTTGGTCCTTCCCTTGGACCGGTCACGGTCAAGTGAACCGGTCCAAGGGGGGCCCGCACGGGGGGCCCGGCAAGGTACCGTCGATAGGCAAGCACCCGGGTCTGCGCAAGCGTTGCAGATCCCAGGCGAAGGGGAAGCACCTCGTGGCACGCATCGGTGACGGCGGCGACCTGCTCAAGTGCTCGTTCTGCGGCAAGAGCCAGAAGCAGGTGAAGAAGCTCATCGCAGGCCCCGGGGTGTACATCTGCGATGAGTGCATCGATCTCTGCAACGAGATCATCGAGGAGGAACTCGCCGAGACCTCCGAGGTGCGGTGGGAGGAACTCCCCAAGCCGCGCGAGATCTACGAGTTCCTCGAGGGCTACGTCGTCGGCCAGGAGGCCGCGAAGAAGGCCCTGTCGGTCGCGGTCTACAACCACTACAAGCGCGTGCAGGCCGGCGAGAACGGCCAGCACAACCGCGACGACGGCATCGAGTTGGCGAAGTCCAACATCCTGCTGCTCGGCCCCACCGGCTCCGGCAAGACGCTGCTGGCCCAGACGCTGGCCCGGATGCTCAACGTCCCGTTCGCCATCGCCGACGCCACGGCGCTGACCGAGGCGGGCTACGTCGGCGAGGACGTCGAGAACATCCTGCTGAAGCTGATCCAGGCCGCCGACTACGACGTCAAGAAGGCCGAGACCGGCATCATCTACATCGACGAGATCGACAAGGTCGCGCGAAAGAGCGAGAACCCGTCGATCACCCGCGATGTCTCCGGCGAGGGCGTCCAGCAGGCGCTGCTGAAGATCCTGGAGGGCACCACCGCCTCCGTGCCTCCCCAGGGCGGGCGCAAGCATCCGCACCAGGAGTTCATCCAGATCGACACCACCAACGTGCTGTTCATTGTGGGCGGCGCGTTCGCGGGCCTGGAGAAGATCATCGAGTCCCGGGCGGGCGCCAAGGGCATCGGCTTCGGCGCGACCATCCGCTCCAAGCGCGAGATCGAGGCCAGCGACCAGTTCCAGGAGGTCATGCCGGAGGACCTGGTGAAGTTCGGGATGATCCCGGAGTTCATCGGCCGCCTCCCGGTCATCACCTCGGTCCACAACCTCGACCGCGAGGCGCTGCTGCAGATCCTGGTCGAGCCGCGCAACGCGCTCGTCAAGCAGTACCAGCGGCTCTTCGAACTCGACGGCGTGGAGCTGGACTTCGACCG
>NZ_LIQY01000299.1 GCF_001418495.1 Streptomyces pathocidini
CCATGGGCCGTTCCGCGCCCGCGACCTGCGGCGCGATGTGCAGCGCGGTCCGCACCCCGGCCTGCTCCAGGACGGTGCGCGCCCCGTGCAGCGTCTCGTACAGGTACGAGTGGCGCTCCGGTACGACGAGGGCGACCGCGCCGCCCTCCGCGGACGGGTCCTCGGGGGCGGCCGCCTTCTGCACCGGCAGTACGGACCGGGCCACGCCGTGCCCGCGCCGCAACTTCCCCGCCCGCGCGAGCTCTTCGACGTCCCGGCGGATCGTCACCACCGAGACCTCCAGCTCGGCGGCCAGATCGGTCACCCTGACCGCGCCGCGCGACTGCACGGCCGCCAGGATCCGCTGCCGCCTGAGATCGACCGGTTGCCGCATGCGGTTGCCCCCTCGCTCGAACCCCTCCGAATGCGCCCACCCGATGCACGCCCACCCGATGTTCGTTTGAGCGCTTCGACGAGTGCTTCGGGCGCAGCATAACCAGCGGGAGCCGCCTACGGGTCGGCCGTGTGCGAGCTCACTCCCACGGCTCCCCGCCGGCCGGCTCCGGCTCGCCCATCACATGGATCGAGCGGAGGAACCGCTCCAGGGGCTCCAGCAGCGCCTCCAGCGCCTTCGCCGAACCGGCCGTGTCCCGGGGCTCCTCGCTCGCCGAGGAGCTCAACCACTCCGTGTCCACGAGGTGTCGGGCCAGCGGCGGCAGCGCCGTGTGGAGGAGGGAGGCCGCCGTGATGGAGGCCAGCGTGATGCCCCACGCGACCGGCCCCAGCGGCGTACAGCCGAAGAACTGGCTGACGCCCGGCGTCTGGATGATGCCGACCAGCACCGCCGCCGAACCCAGCGCTGCCGCCAGGACGTTGCGGTCCACGCCGCCGCTGGTGAGCGTCTGCGCGAGCTGGGTGCCCACCACCGAGGCCAGGCCGACCGTGCTCGCCCGCCGCCGGGTGCCCGAGACGCGGGCGATGCTCCAGGCCAGGCCCGCGCCCAGCGCCGTCGTGATGCCCCGCAGTGCCATCTCCTGGGTGAGCGCGGTGCCCAGGGACTGGTGCGGGCCCTCCTGGAGCAGCTGCTCGCCGGTGTCCTCGCTGGGGCGGCGTACGGCGATGGCGAGCGCGGGCGCGAGGTCGGTCAGCAGGTTGACCAGCATGATCTGACGGGCACTCAGCGGTGCGGTGCCGGTGAGCGCGGAGGCCAGCACGCTGAAGGCGACCTCGCCGAGGTTGCCGCCGATGAGGATGGCGAGCGCCGTCCTGACCGAGGTCCACATGGCGCGGCCCTCGGTCAGCGCGGCGACGATCGTCTCCAGCCGGTCGTCGCTGATCACCAGGTCCGCCGCCGCGGTCGCGGCCGGGGTGCCGCGCCGGCCCAGCGCGATGCCGACGTCCGCGAGCCGGATCGCCGGGGCGTCGTTGGCGCCGTCGCCGGTCATCGCCACGACCTTGCCCAGGCGCTGGTACGCCTGCACGATGCGGACCTTGTGGTGCGGGCCGCACCGGGCGATGACGTCCACCGTCGGCAGCAGGGCGTCCAGTTGGTCGTCGTCCATCTCGTCCAGATCGGGGCCCGTGCAGACCGTGCGCTCCTCGGTGTCCATCACATGCGCGGCGATGGCGTCCGCGGTGGCCGGGTGGTCCCCGGTCAGCATCACCGTCTGCACCCCGGCCTGGCGCAGCTGGGCGGTGGCGGGCGCGGCCGAGGTGCGCACCGGGTCGGCCAGGATGACGAAGCCGAGGAAGACCAGCTCGTCCACGGCCTCGTCGGACAGTTCCTCGCTCGCCCGCAGCGTCCGCTCGGCCACGGCCAGCACCCGACCGCCCGCGCCCGCCAACTCCTCGGTCACCGCGGTCAGTTCCTTGCGGGCGGCCTCGTCCAGCCGGGTCTGCCGACCGCCCGAGCGCCGGAACCGGCAGCGCTCCAGTACGTTCTCGGGCGCGCCCTTGACGCTCAGCAGCAGGCCGCGCGGGGTGCGCCCGGCGGTCGCGTGGTAGGCGCGGGACGGGTCGAAGGGCAGAGTGTCGGTGCGCCGCCAGCGGGGCGCGCCGCGGCCGACGGTCACCCGCGCCCTGCGGGCGCCCGCCACCACCGCGCGGTCGGTCTGGTGGGCCATCGGCTCGGACTGCCGGGCGGGCGGGGTGGCGCGCAGCGCGGCGGCCAGCACCTCCTTGTGCGGTGCGGGAAGCCGCTCGACGGGCAGCGGGCGCTCGCCGTCGCTGACCGCGGAGAGCTGGAGGTTGCCCTCGGTGAGGGTGCCGGTCTTGTCGAAGCACAGCACGTCGGCCCGGCCGAGCGCCTCGATCGTCCGCGGGTTGCGCACCAGCGCCCCGTGGTCCGCCAGCCGTCGGGCGGCGGCCAGTTGGGCCGCGTTGACCAGGAACGGCAGCCCCTCGGGGACGGACGCGACGGCCAGGTTCACCGCCGAGGCCAGGCTGTCGGCCAGCCGCTGCCCGTGCAGCAGCCCGGCGCCGGCCACCGCGGCGGCGGAGGAGATCGCGACGGGCAGGCTGGCCTTGGTCAGCGAGGTCAGCCGCGCCTCCACCCCGGTCGCCGGCGCGGCCTGCCGGGCGGTGGCGATGGAGCGGCCGACCTCGGTCGCGGCGCCCGTCGCCACGACGGCGGCGGTGGCCTCCCCGGCGGAGACGATCGTGCCCTCGTAGAGCATCGAGGTGCGCTCGGTGATCTGGGAGGCGACCGCGGGCGCCGGGTCCTTGGCGACGGGCAGGGACTCGCCGGTCAGCGAGGACTCGTCCACCTCCAGGCCCTCGGCCGTCAGCAGCCGGCAGTCGGCCGGCACCACGTCTTCCGGGCGCAGCACGATCACGTCGCCCGGCACCAGGTCCTCGGCCGTCACCAGCCGCTCGGCGCCCGCCCGCCGCACCCGCGCGCCGATCGCGGAGCGGGCCGTCAGCTCGGCCAGCGCCCGCTCGGTCCGCACCCGCTGGACGCCGCCGACCAGCGCCGAGGTCGCGGTGATCGCGGCGACCAGCGCCGCGTCCGTACGCGATCCCACCGCGGCGGACAGCGCGGCGCCGGCCGCGAGGACCGGGGTCAGCGGGTTGGCCAACTCGTCGATGAACGCCGAGGGGAGACTCGTACGCAGCGGCTCGCTCGCCGTCGGGGAGCTCTTGGCGCGTGCGGCGGCCTCCTCGGCCGACAGGCCGTGCTCGGTCGTGCCCAGCCGGTCCAGCACGAGCGCCGCGGGCATCAGATGCCAGGGGACGGTCGAGACGGCAGGGGTGACCGGTTTGGACAGCAGCTGCCGGGCGCGCCAGACGCCGAGGCAGAAGGCCACCGCGCCCGCGGTGTTGCCCGCGGCCTGGCCGCGCGCGCACGCCTGCGCGGGCGGCGCCTGCAGGGCCGCGACCGCGCCGACCCCGCTGCCGCCCGCGGCCAGCACGGCGCTGTCCCGGTCCACCTGCCGGGCCGTGCCGATGCCGGCCAGGATCAGCGCGGCCGACTCCAGGTCCGTACCGATGAGGAGATGGGCGCCCCAGGCCGGCGGGTCCTCCTCGCGGTAGACGCCCAGGCCGCAGTCGGAGGCGCCCAGCGCCCGCCGGTTCGCCGACACCAGGGCCACCACCGCGCCGTCCGCCTGCAGCCCGCGCACCGACGCCACCAGCCGCCCGCCCGCGGGCACCGTCGCGTCCACGAACCCCAGCGCCGGGTCGGACCGGTCGCTGGCGAGCACCACGCGGATGCCGCCGCGCCGGGCCGCGGCCGCGAGCGCCTGTGCGCCGGGCAGCGTCTGCGCCGCCACCCCGGCCACCGCCCGCAGCCGGCCCCGCTCGGCCAGCCCGAGCGCGTACTCGCTGCCCTGCCGCCGCAGCCGCTCCGCGGCCTGCCGCCCGGTGTGCCCGGTCAGTTCGAGCTCCTCCAGCGGGCCGAGCACCCAGCCGTCATCGCGGTGCGCGTGCCGGGGCGCCGCCGGGTCGAACAGGGCGAAGAGCCGGTCGGAGATCCGCTCGGGGTCCGCGCCGCCCAGCAGCGCCAGGTCGGTCAGCTCGTGCCGGCCGCTGCGCAGCGCCTCCTCGTCCAGGACGACCGTGTCGACCTGCCCGAGCCGGCGCAGGGCGCTGCGGTCCATGGCCACCACGCCGCGCAGCGCCAGGAACCGGCCGAGGCTGGTCGCGAACCCTTCCCGCCCGGCCGTCGGCGCCTTCGGCACGGAGGACAGCGCGACTGCCAGGGCGCGGCGCGGGCCGGCGTACGGGAGGGCCGCGGCGCCGACCAGCACGCCCAGGCCCATGGCCCGCTCCGCGTAGCGGTCGGTGACGTCCTGGTGTGCGGGGCCCGGCCGTTCCACCACGATCGGCTCGGCGCTCGCGTGCTCGGGGCCGCGCACCAGCCGTTCCTCCGCCTCGGCCCAGGCCTGGCGGTCCGCGTTCGCCTCCTGCCACTGTGCCAGGCGCTGCACCACGTCCAGGACGAGCCCCTCGCCGCGGGTGGCCACGCCCTGCGCGAGCGCGGAGAGCGCGGGCAGCAGCGACTCGGCCCGGTCGCGGCCGGTCAGCCCGCGCGAGGTCCACTTCCGCAGCCGCGGGTGATGCTGTACGGCGGTGGCGAGCGCGCCGACCTCGGCGGGCAGCGGGGTCCACGGCGAGATGCGGGTGACGGCGGTCAGCAGCAGCCCGGTGGCGTCGGCGGCCAGCACCGGCAGGGACGGACGGTGGCGCGTGCCCTCGGAGGGGTGGTGCGGCTCGGGGTGCCACTCGTCGAATACCTCCTCCGCCGTCGACGCGACGGCGCGGCCCTCGGCGCGGGCGATGAGCCGGACCAGTTCCTGGTGGGGCGCCGGCGGGGAGGCCAGCCCGATGACCACCCGCTCCGACGGGGCGTTGACCCGCGCCCACTCCACGCCGGGGTGCGACTCCAGCGCGTGCTCCACGAAGCGGGCCACCCACATCCCGCGCGGCCCGTGCACGCCGCGCACCTCGATGTGGCAACGGCCCTCGCGCGCCCACACGTCGCGCCGGTCGTGGCCGGTCAGTACGGCCGCCGCGTCCGCGACCCCGCGTACGCCGGCGGCGACCCCGCCCGCGACCCCGCCGGCCACCGTTCCCAGCAGCGGGATCCCCAGCAGCGGGATCCCTGGCAGGCGCACCCCAGTAAGCGACGGCATCGGCGCCCAACCTCCCCGCTTGGAACCCTTGTCGACCCGGCGTCGACCCGAGCCCGACCATCGTCACCTGGCGCTCGTGGCCGCGCGCGCTGAGTGACCCCGTACGGTTTTCCGGCTCGCACACCCCTGCGACCTGCGAGTAGGCTTTCTTCCTGTAGCGGGGCACATGCCAACAATTCCGATCCAAGTGCGGATGTGAGAATCGTGACCACGCCCACCGCATCGTCGAAACGGACGCGCACGGGAACCGCCAAGGCGTCCGCGGCCACCACCAAGGCGTCGCGCACGACCGCCAAGGCGAAGAAGAAGTCGTCAGGGCCGGCCGGGCGGCCGACCTCCGTGTCGCAGAAGAGCCGCAAGAGCGCGGCGGCCCAGAAGGCCGGCGCGGGCGCCAAGGGCACGGAGGGCGCGAAGACCGCGAGGACCGCCAAGGAGAACAAGGCGAAGAGCGCGCACAACGGCAAGCACACGATCACCGTCACCGTTCCCGACGTCAAGGGAGTCGCGAACGAGGCCGTCAACGCGGCCATGGTGCCGGTGGCCGTCGCCCGCGAAGTGCTGCCCGCCAAGGGCGGGTTGCCGCTCTACCTCGGGCTCGGCGCGATGGGCGTCATCGGCGTCCTCGAATGGCCCGTCGCCGTGGGCATCGGCGTCGGCTACGCCGTCCTGCGCAGCAAGGACGGTCCGCTGAGCCCCGCCTCCAAGAACTGATCCGCGCGTCGTGGCGCGGGATGCGCCAGGGCGACGGCCTGACCTGTCGGTGGCCAGGCCGCCGCCCTGGCGCATCGAACGGGTGGGCGCGGACGGGGCGTTCAGCCCGGTGCGGACCTGTGGATCCCGGCGTGGACTGTGGACCCCGGAGTAGCTCGTGGCCCCCGGAGTTCACCCCAGTCCGGGGATGAATCGGATGACGAGCAGGTCGATCAGCTTGATGCCGACGAAGGGCAGGACCAGCCCACCGATGCCGTAGATCCCCAGGTTGCGGCGGAGCAGGGCATGGGCCGAGGACGGGCTGTAGCGGACGCCGCGCAGCGCCAGGGGGATCAGCGCGACGATGATCAGCGCGTTGAAGATGACCGCCGAGGTGATCGCGGACTCGGGCGAGGCCAGCCCCATCACGTTCAACGCGTCCAGGCCCGGATAGGCGGAGGCGAACATCGCGGGAATGATCGCGAAGTACTTCGCCACGTCGTTGGTGATCGAGAAGGTGGTCAACGCGCCTCGGGTGATGAGGAGTTGCTTGCCGATCCGAACGATCTCGATGAGCTTGGCCGGGTCGGAGTCCAGATCCACCATGTTCCCGGCCTCCTTGGCAGCCGAGGTGCCGCTGTTCATCGCCACCCCGACGTCCGCCTGCGCGAGCGCGGGCGCGTCGTTGGTGCCGTCGCCCGTCATGGCGACGAGCTTGTCGCCCGCCTGCTCGCGCCTGATCAGCGCCATCTTGTCCTCGGGCGTTGCCTCCGCGAGGTAGTCGTCGAGCCCGGCCTCCTCGGCGATCGCGCGGGCGGTGCGCGGGTTGTCGCCGGTGACCATCACTGTACGGATGCCCATGCGGCGCAGCTCCTCGAACCGCTCACGGATGCCGTTCTTGACGACGTCCTTGAGGTGGACGACGCCGAGGACCCGCGGCCCGTCCTGGTCGTGCACGGCCACCAGCAGCGGAGTGCCGCCGGAGGCGGCGATGCTGTCGGCGAACCAGCCGGCCTCGGCCGGCGCTCCGCCGCCGCGTTCGCGGACCCAGCCCAGCACCGCGCTCGCCGCGCCCTTGCGGATCAGGCAGCCGGTGCGGTCGCTCCACACGATGTCGACCCCGCTCATCCGCGTCCGCGCGCTGAACGGCACGAACTGCGAGTAGCCCAACTCGCCCTCGGCGGGCGCCCGTAGGCCGAACCGCTCCTTGGCCAGCACCACGATCGAGCGCCCCTCGGGCGTCTCGTCGGCCAGCGAGGCCAGTTGGGCGGCGTCGGCCAGCTGGATCTCCGGAATGCCGGGCAGCGGTACGAAACCGGCGGCCCGCCGGTTGCCCAGGGTGATGGTGCCCGTCTTGTCCAGCAGCAGGGTGTTCACATCGCCCGCCGCCTCGACCGCCCTGCCGGACATGGCCAGGACGTTGCGCCGCACCAGCCGGTCCATGCCCGCGATGCCGATCGCCGAGAGCAGCGCGCCGATCGTGGTCGGGATGAGCGCGACCAGCAGCGCGACGAGCACGGTCGTGGACTGCGCTGCGCCCGCGTACACGGCCATCGGCTGGAGCGTGACGACGAACAGCACGAAGACGATCGTCAGCGCGCAGAGCAGGATGTGCAGCGCGATCTCGTTCGGGGTCTTCTGCCGGGTGGCCCCCTCGACGAGGGCGATCATCCGGTCCATGAAGCTGTGCCCTGGCTTGGCGGTGACCCGCACGACGATCCGGTCCGACAGCACGGTCGTACCGCCGGTGACCCCGGAGCGGTCGCCGCCCGACTCCCGTACGACGGGGGCGGATTCGCCGGTGATCGCCGACTCGTCCACGGCCGCGACCCCGTCCACGACCTCCCCGTCGGCGGGGATCGGCTCACCGGCCGCGACCACCACGCAGTCGAACAGCGCCAGTTCGGAGGTGGCGACCCGCTCGGTCTTCGCCGTCTCCAGATCCGTGCCGACCTGCCAGTGGCGCAGCCGCCGGGCCACCGTGTCCGTACGGGCCCTGCGCAGCGTCGCGGCCTGCGCCTTGCCGCGGCCCTCGGCGACGGCCTCGGCGAGGTTGGCGAAGACCACCGTCAGCCACAGCCAGCAGCTGATCACCCAGGTGAAGACGCTCGGGTTGAGCACCGCGGAGAGCGTGGTCAGCGCGGAACCCGCCTCGACGACGAAGAGCACCGGATTCTTCACCATCACCCGCGGGTGCAACTTCCGCAGCGCCTCGGGAAAGGCCTTCAGAAGCTGTACGGGATCGAGGAAGCCGCCCGGTTCCCGGCCACGCGCCCTGGGCGGGCCGCCGGGTGCGGCACGGTCCCCGGCCGGGGCGGCCGGGGCCTGGTCGGTGAGGGGCTGCGGGATGGCCTGGTCGGAGGCCGGCGGGAGCATCTTGGGACCTTCTCGGCGGAGGACTACGCAAAGGAACGTAGGCCCCCGGCGGCGCAACAAGAAGCGAAAACGACGTTTGTTGCCACCATCCTGACGACCACTCGGTCCTGAACGTGAGAAGGGACGCCCTCCGCCTCGCAGCCCTGGCAGGGCCTCGACGCGTGTCGTGTTGTTGCGGGGTGGCTGTCAGGGGGGCGTCAGGGAAAGGGTGTGCCGCTTGTGCCGGGCATGGGCATCCCGTTGGCTGGGAGACGTGAACAGCCGTCTGCGCCATGACGACCGGCCACCGAGTACGGTGCCGCCGGTTCCGCGCCCTGTTCATCCGCCGGCGCGGTGACGCGTTCGACCGTTGACGCGTGACGTGTTCACCCGTTAGCGCGTGACGCGTTCAACTGTCGGCGTGTGGCGCGGTTCAACCGTTGGCGCGGTAACGCGCTGTTCTTCCGCGGCCGCCTGACGGTGGTCGCCGCTTCTGTGCGGCTGTCCTTCTGACGAGTCGTACGTATCCCACTCCTCTGCATGTCCCGAGAACGCCGCTCCCCGCTTGCGAGGGAGGGGGCTCGGTCGTGCCCGTTTCCAGGACCTGAACCGTGTCTTCTTCCTCCCTGTCCGGCTCGCTGTCCGGACGGACCGTGCTGGTCACCGGCGCTACCAGCGGCATCGGTCTGGAGACCGCGCGCCTGCTGGCCGAGCGCGGCGCCACCGTCCTCGTACACGGCCGTACGGCCGAGGAGGCGCGGGCGGCGACCGACCGCCTCGTCGCCACCGCCGGGATCGAGACTGCTCAATTGCGGCCGCTGTGTGCCGACTTCGCACACCTCGACGAGGTCAAGCAGCTCGCGAACCAGATCGTGCGCGAACACCCGCACCTGGACGTGCTGGTGAACAACGCCGGCATGGCCGCCCCCGAGCGCCACACCCTCACCGCCGACGGCAACGAGATCGCCTTCCAGGTCAACTTCCTGGCCCACTACCTCCTCACCTGCCTGCTGGAGCCCGCGCTCACCAGCGAGCCGGGCGGCCGGGTCGTCAACGTCTCCTCCTCGCTCTTGGCGGGGTTCGGGGAATCCTTCGCGGATTTTTTACGGGCGGTGGGCGGTGGGTCGGTGAGCGATGCGGGGTAGTGAGCGGTGCGGGGTAGCGGATCGGACCGGCGGGCAGGTCGACTGCCGGTCCGATCCGACCGGCAGGTCGACCGCGCGCACGCCGAAGCCCCGGCTCTCGTACTCGAGGCAGTACGAGACGAGGGCCGGGGCTTCGGGAGCGGCCGCTTCGTGGGCGGCCGCTCCGTGGACGGGGATCAGACGCCGGCGTGCTCCGGCTCGTCGCGCCGCGGGGCGCGCTCCTGCGCAGCGCGGGCGGTGAGCCGCCGGTACAGGCCGCCCGGCCACCACATCGCCCTGCCGAGGTCCAGCGCCAGGGCCGGGACCAGGACCGTGCGGACGAGGAAGGTGTCCAGCAGGACGCCGATCCCGACGAGGATGCCCAGCTCGGCCATGGTGACCAGCGGCAGCGTCACGAAGATCGCGAAGGTCGCGGCCAGCACGACGCCCGCGCTGGTGATCACCCCGCCGGTGCTGGTGAGTCCGGCCAGGACCCCGCGGGCGTGGCCCTGGAGGGCGACCTCCTCGCGGACCCGGGTCATCAGGAAGATGTTGTAGTCGATGCCCAGGGCCACCAGGAAGACGAAGCCCAGCAGCGGCAGCGAGGGGTCCATCCCGCCCCAGCCGAAGACGTGCTCGAACAGCAGGTGGCTCGCGCCGAGCGCACCGAAGTACGACAGCACGACGGTGGCCAGCAGCACCAGCGGCGCCACCAGCGAGCGCAGCAGCGCGATCAGCACGAACAGCACCACCAGCAGGACGACCGGGATGACCAGCAGGCTGTCCCGCTCCGCGCCCGCCCGGGTGTCCATGGCGGTGGCGGTCGGCCCGCCGACGACGGCGTCTGCGCCGCCGACCTCGTGCACGTTCTCCCGCAGCCGCTCGATGGTGGCCTCGGCGGCGGCGCTGTCGGGGTCGTCGGCCAGCACCACGGGGATGTGGGCGAGTTCGCGGTCGGGCGTGTACTCGGTCGGCCGGACCCCCGAGACGCCCTCGGTCCGCTCGACGGCCGCCACGACCTGCCGCTCGGCCGACGCCTTGGCGATCACGTCGGTCGGGGCCGAGGCGCCGCCGGGGTAGTGGGCGGCGACGAGCCGCTGGCCGGAGACGGAGTCGGGCGTCGTGGTGAACATCTCGGCGTTGGTCAGGCCGAGGCTGATGCCCGTGGCCCCCAGCGCCAGTACGCCGGTCACCGCGGCGGTCATCAGCCAGGACCAGCGGGGGCGGTGCGCCACGGCGGAGCCGACGCGCGCCCAGACGCTGTGCTCGGCCCGGGAGGTCTGGCCGTGGCGGGGGATCAGCGGCCAGAAGACCCAGCGCCCGGCGAGTACGAGCAGCGCGGGCAGCGCCGTGATCATCGCGACGAAGCCGCACAGCACCCCGGCCGCGCCCACCCAGCCGAGGCTGCGCGAGGCGTTGATGTCGGCGAGCAGCAGGCAGGCCAGACCGATCGCGATCGTCGCGGCGGAGGCGAGAATGGCCGGCCCGGAGCGCCGCAGCGCGAACTGCATGGCTTCGTGGCGATCTTGATGCCGTGTCAGCTCTTCGCGGTAGCGGGCGATGAGCAGCAGTGCGTAGTCGGTGCCGACGCCGAAGACGAGGACCATCAGGATGCCGCCGCTCTGTCCGTTGACCGGCAGGTCGAAGCCCTTGACGCACAGGTAGATGACGGCCTGGGAGAGGACGGCGGCGAAGCCGACGCCGATCAGCGGGAAGATCCACAGCACCGGGCTGCGGTAGATGAGCAGCAGCAGGACGGTGACCACGATGGCCGAGCCCATGAGGAGCGTGCCGTCGAGGTCGTCGAAGACCGAGACGGAGTCGGCGAGGGAGCCTGCGGGCCCGGTGACCTTGATCTCGGTGCCCGGCGGGGCGTTGGCGGCGGCGATCTCGCGGACCTTCTCGACGTCGCCGATGATGTCGTCGCTGTCGACCATGGGGACGGTCAGCAGCAGCGCCTCCCCGTCCTCGGACGCGGTCGCGGGCGGCACCTGCCCCTTGTCGGCGAAGTCAGCGAGGGCCTTGCGGTCCGCCTCGGCCTTCGCCTTGTCGCCGCCGGTGATGCCGCCCTGATGGGCGTAGATGACGACCGCGGGCAGGATCTCGTCGGTGCGGAACCTCTCCAACTGGTCGTTGACCTGGGCCGCCTCGGCGCCCTTGGGGAGGAAGAGGTTGGCGCCGTTCTCCTCGACGTCGCCGACCTTGCCGGCCAGCGGGCCGAGCGCGAACAACAGGATCAACCAGGCGCCCAGGACGAGCCATTTCGTCCTCCTGCCGCCGGGGGCTGTCGCCAGCCGCTTGATCGTTGGGACCACGGGATACTCTCCTTGCAGGGGAAGTGCGGTGTGTTTCCGTACGCGCACGACCGCCCGCTCGCGGCCTCGGTTTCCAGGCCCAGCCGCGATCGGTGACGGGGTGCGCGGGTCTTTCTCGGTGCGGACGCCCTCGGGTTTCCGCGCGGACGCCCTCGGGCTTCCGCCGGTGCCGCGCCGGGGCGCGGTGCTTCCCTGTGGCCGGACCGGTCGAGTTGCCGCTCGATCGGCCCGGTCCTCGGGTCATTCGTCGGTTCCGGCCTCCGGCTGCTGGGTGTTCTGCCGGTGCTGCAGGGCCAGCCACTCCTCGGGCATACGGCCCGTGGCGTGCAGGGAGCGCCACGCGGCGACCCCTGCGAGCGTGCCCGCCTCCAGCTCGGTGAGCAGGGAGCGGATCCAGTCCGCCTCGGCCCGCAGGAGCGCGAGGGCGTACTCGGACTCGATGTGGAACAGCCGGGGAATGTTCTTGCCCCCCTGCTCCAACGCGCCCGCCCGGCCCGCCACTTGTTGGTCCAGCGTCCGCAGCCGTCCCCGCAGCAGCTCGATCACCTCGTCCGGCGGGAGCACCGGCAGGAGCGAGAGCGCCGCCTCGAAGCGCGGGAACTCCTTCTCCGGCCGGCTGATCAGATCCCGCATCCAGTCCTCCAGCTCCTCGTGGCCGGAGTCGGTGATGCGGTACACGGTGCGCTCGGGCCGACGGCCCTCGCGGTGCGTGGAGACGGCCTCGACGAACCCGTGCTTCTCCAGGTTGCCGACGACGGTGTAGAGCGAGCTGTAGTTGATCTTGATGCTGTCTTCCTTGTGGCGCATCCGCAGCGCCGTACCCATCTCGTACGGGTGCATCGGACGCTCCACGAGCAGGGCCAGCACCGGCAGGGCCATCACGTTGCCGACTTTGCGCCGCTTCGCCATGGTTCCCGCCTCCTTGCCTAGCTCCAATTAGTTGCCGACAACTATACGGAACCTGCCACGCCCCACCCCCGTGCATCCAGCCCGCGGAGCGGATATCGGGGGCATCTCGGGGTCGTCCCGGAGGGGCCCCGAAGCCCTCGCCGGACCTGGTGGCCGGGCCTTTGGATGCGCCTCGGGGTCCCCTACTCCAGCCAGAAGCCGGTCCGCCGGAGCCAGAGGCCGAGGAGACGCATATCACCCATGATGACGACATTTCCGGCACGGGTAGGGCGGCGGTAGAGGAGGAACAAGAGGTCGGTGAGAGGGGCCTGGACGGTGACGGCGGTCTCGCCGGGAGATTGGTGCCGGGTGGGCCCGCCGGGGGAGTGGTGCCAGGTGGGCTCGCCGCCGGCGAGGTCGACCAGCCAGTCCGCGGCAGTCTCCGGGGCGGTGTCGGTGGCGTGGAAGCGGAGCGTCCGGCCGGGCCCGAGGAGGGCGGGGGCGCCGGGCCGGGCCTCGTAGACCTCCGGAACCGTGCCGAAGCCCATCCACTCGTCGACGGCGTCGAGGGCGACCTCCTCGGCGAGGACGTACTCCGCGCCGACCGCGAGGGCCGCGTCGGCCCGGTGCACGGCCGTCTCGTGCGCCATCCGGCGCGCCCAGAACGCCGCGGTCCCGCCCGGGCCCGGGGTCCACACCTGCGCGTCGGGCCCGGCGGCGCGCAGCGTCTCCGCGAGCCGAGTGGCGCCCTCGGCGAGCCAGTCGCCGAGGGCGGCGAGGTCCCCGTCGTGGTGGCGAGGCGGGTTGTTGAGCCGCTCGTCGGAGACGGGCTCCACCGCCCGCGTCCGTACGGCCTCCTCGGCCCAGCGGTGCGTCTCGCCGAGGTGCCGCAGCAGCCGCTCCAGACTCCAGCCGGGACAGGACGGCACGGGCGCCGCCGGGTGTGCACCCGTGAGATGGGAAATCAACAGGCCGGTCTGCGCGACGACTTCGGCGGTGCGGCGCTCGTAGCTCAGGACGGTCATGGCGCCACGGTACGCCGCGGCCCCTGGACCCCCCATCCCTCCGGGACGATCCCCGCCTCGTACGCCAGGACGGCCGCCTGGGCGCGGTTCTTCACGTCCAGGCGGCTGAGCACCGCGCTCACATAGGCCTTGACCGTTCCCTCCACCAGATACAGCCGCTCGCCGATCTCCGCGTTGGACAGCCCCGCGCCGAGCAGCGCCAGCGCCTCCTGTTCGCGCGGGCTGAGCACCGCGATGCGCTCCTGAACCGCCGACCGGCGGCTCATCCGCCCGCCGCTCACCTGCTGGATGACCCGGTGGGCGATCCGCGGCGAGGGGAAGGCGCCACCGCCGTGCACGGCCCGGACGGCCGCCATCAACTCGTACGGATCACCGGACTTGAGCAGGAAACCGCTCGCCCCGCTGTCCAGCGCACTGGTGATGTACTCGTCCTCGGAGAAGGTCGTCAGCATCACCANNCGAGTTCGAGCGCCTCGCGCCCGTCGCCCGCCTCGGCGACCACCTCGATGTCCGGAGCCGCGTCCAGAATGGCCCGCACCCCCGCCCTCATCATGGCCTCGTCGTCCGCGAGGAGGACTTTGATCACGCCTCTGACGGTACCGCCCGAGGGGTACGGCGTACCGCCCGAGGGTTGCAGGGCGTACCGTCCGAGGCTGCAGGGGGTCGAGGCCGGAGTCCGACCGGCTGCCGAAGACCAGGACGGCACCGCCCGGGGGCTACAGGGTGTCGAAGTCCGGGATGGTGATCGACCCGTCCTCGGCGAGGGGGAAGCCCGGGTTGTGCGCGATCTCCCACGGATGGCCGTCGGGGTCCGTGAAAGCGCCCGCGTAGCCGCCGTAGGACGTCTCGGCGGCAGGCTTGGTGACCGTGGCGCCCGCGTGCTGCGCCGCG